>JAGWVO010000137.1 GCA_018970845.1 Planctomycetota bacterium | reverse complement strand
GGCTCGACTTTCCACCCCGCCAAGGACCGGTGGGCTTGTGGGTGCCCAGCTTTTCAACCGCGTCATCCTTGTAGCCGTCGTCGAGCACGGGGCCGTTGTCGCTGGTGAGGATCACCATGGTGTCGCGCGCCAGGCCAAGGCGGTCGAGCGCGCCCAGCACCTTGCCAACGGTGTCGTCGAACTCGAGGATGCAGTCGCCCCGGGGGCCCATGCCCGACTTGCCGGCGAACCTCGGATGCGGAACCCGGGGCACATGGATGTCGTGCGTGGCGAGGAAAAGGAAAAACGGCTTGTCCTTTTTGCTTTCAATGAATCGGACGGCGCTTTCGGCGAAGGTGTCGGCCATGGTCTCGTCCGACCACAGCGCCTTGGCGCCACCCTTCATGTAGCCTATGCGGCCAATGCCGTTCACCACCGCCATGTTGTGGCCGTGGCTCCAGTCCATGCGGAGGCCGGCGCGGTCGGAAACCCCCGTGGGCAATCCGGGGAACGGCTTCTTGTAGTCGATGCTGATGGGGTCGGCGGGGTCGAGGTTCCTCACCAGGCCGTTTTCCACATACACGCACGGCACGCGGTCGCCCGTGGCGGGCATGATGAACGAGTGGTCGAAGCCAATGTCCCTGGGCCCGGGTGAAATCGCCTTGTTCCAATCGATGGGGGTTCCCGCGGCCCCGAGGCCGAGGTGCCATTTGCCCACCACGCCGGTGGCGTAACCGGCCGACCGGAGCACCGACGGCAAGGTCGGCCTGCCCGGCTCGATGATGAGGGCGGCGTCACCAGGCAGGATGTTCGTTCCCTTCTTGCGGAAGGCGTATTCCCCGGTCATGAGGGCGTAGCGCGATGGCGTGCAGGTGGCGGCGCACGAATACCCCGCGGTGAGGCGAAGTCCTTCCTTGGCCAGGCGGTCGCAATGAGGCGTGGAAACAGCCTTGGCGCCCTGGCAGGAAAGGTCGCCGTAGCCGATGTCGTCGGCATACACCACGACAACGCCGCGGGGCGGAGCCGAAACGGCGAACATCAACAGGAAAGCGGAAAGCATGGCGGCCCCTCGGGTCAAGCCGCCATTAGAATGGGAAACACCTGTGGAGGCAAAACAGAATGGGAGGCGTCAGGAGGGTTGTCATCACGGGGGGGCCCTGCGGCGGCAAAACCGTCTGCACGGCCGCCGCCAGACAAGCGCTGGGAAATGATGTCGTCTTGGTACCGGAAGCCAGCACTCTCGTGATGGAATCCGGATTCCCCCCGCCCGTGGCAGGCATGGCTCCCGCCGACCTCGAAACCTGGAGAAAATCGTTTCAGGCGGCGATCCTGTCCACCCAGAGGCACCTCGAGGAAACCTGGGAACACCTTGCCCGGCAGGCAGGAAAGAGTCTCATCCTGTGCGACAGGGGATTCCTCGATGGCGCGGCCTACTGGCCGGGAGGCCGCGATGCCTACCTCGACCACTTCAACCTGAAGCTCGAACCGACCCTGAGCCGCTACGACATCGTCGTGCACCTTGAATCGGTCGCGGTCAATCAACCCGGGCTTTACGGCACCAGAAACAACCACACCCGATTCGAAAACGCCGAGGAGGCCAAGCGCGTCGACGCGCGGATCCGCGAGGCCTGGCTCGGCCACCCCACCCACATCCACATTCCCGCCTTGGCAACGATCGACCAGAAGGCGGCGGCCATGGTGGAGGCGCTCAGGCGCGAAACCAAGGCCCCGCTCGCTTAAAGCACCGCCCTGGCCCGGGAAATCCATTCCCGCGCCGTGGCCTCGTTGGGGCCTTCGGCAATGATGCGGGCGATCGGTTCCGTGTTGCTGGCCCGCGCCTGGATCCAGCCGTCCGGGCCGTCGAGCCTCAACCCGTCGCGCGTGTCCGCGGTCCAATCCGGAAACGCCTGCTCCAGCCGGGTGAGAAACCCCGGAAGCGCCTCCCGGTCGAGCGGCACCTTGTCCTTGACGATGGCGTAGTCGTGAAACAACCGGGGGAGGACCGAAAGCGGCACCTTGTTCTTGGCCATGTACCCCAGAATCAGGCAAAGGCCCACGAACGGATCGCGCACCAGCCCCACGCGCGGGTCGATCACCCCGCCGTTGCCCTCCCCGCCCAGCACGGCCCCGTGGGCCAGCATGGCATCGGCCACATTCGCTTCGCCGACCGGACTGCGGAAAAACGGGCAGCGACGCCGCTCGGCGGCATCCTGGTTCATCCGGCTGGAGGAAAGGTTGGTCACCAGGGGACCGGGACGGAACGACAGGAGGAAATCGGCCGCCAGCGCCAGCGTGTATTCCTCCCCGATGTAGCGGCCCTTCTCATCGAGCAGGGCCAGGCGGTCGGCATCGGGATCCAAAACCGCGCCCAGGTGGCACTTGTTGGCGACGACAAGCCGGCCGATTCCCTCGACATTTTCCCGCGTGGGTTCCGGGGGATGCCGGAAAATCCCGTCGGGCTCGCAATGCACCGGCACGGCGGTGACGCCGATGGCATGAAGCAGTCGCAACGCCGCCGGGCCGCCCGCGCCGCCGTTGGCATCGACCAGCACGCGAAGGGACGCGACGCGGATCGCCCCGGCGTATCCGTCGGACTCGGCCAGGGAGGCGACCTTGGCGATATGCCAGGCGGAGACATCACGCGCCTCGGAACGGCCGCCGCCTGCATCGTGGGCCACAGGGCGGGAAAGTCCGGCCTCGAAGGCCTGGCGAACCTTGAGCCCGGCGGAGGCGCCGAGGACGCGCCCGTCGGCCCCGAAAAGTTTCAAGCCATTATAGGGAGCCGGATTATGGCTTGCCGTGACATGGATGCCGCCGGCGGCTCCCAGCTGGCGCACGGCGTTCCCGGCGACCGGGGTCGCCGCCACGCCGATGTCGATGACATCGCGGCCCCGCGAACGGAGCCCGGCCTGTGCGGCCTGCGACAACCAGGCGCCCGAGGGCCGGCCGTCGGTGCCGACCACGATCGGGCCGGGGGGAAGCGTGTCGGCGAGCGCGCCAGCGAACCTGAGGGCCTCGAGGGGCCCCAGCGCCGGCCCGACAATTCCCCTGATGCCCGACACGCTGACGATCAGTTGCTCTTCCATCACCACCATCCTCGCATGGCTTGTTTCATCGCACCTTGGGCGCGATCCGGCGAGCCTGGGCGATTTTTTCCTCAAGCAGTTCCGCCTGTCCCGGCCCATCGATCCTGGCGCGGGCCGACTGGAAATCCTGCTCGGCCCCGGCGTTGTCGCCAAGGCACAGGCGAATGTACCCCCGATTGGCCCTGTAATAGAACGGCTCCCGGCCGCCACGGTTGCGGATGGCTTCGGAAAACTCCGATCCCGCGCGTTCAAAATCGGCGCGCCTGAGCGTCCGCTCCGCCTCCACCAGGCACGACAGCCCAAGGTATTCCCTGACCTCGGCATGCGTCGGCCTGGCCTCCGCAAGCCGCTCGAACTCCTGCCGGTATCGGCCCGCATCCTGCCTCATGGCCGCCTCGGTGTCCGAATCCAAAAAGACAAGCGCGAGATAATTCGAAAGCTCCGGATCGGCATCCAGCGCCTTGGCCCACATCCTTTTTGCCAAGGCCGGATCACCCAAGGCCCATGCGGCGACGCCGCGGGCGTAGAGGGCTTCGATCCAGTCGGGCCGATCCCGGAGCATTCCGTCGAGTTCAACCGCCGCCTCGGCGCGGCGCCCGAGCGCCAGCGATGCCATCGCTTTGCGGACGCGAGCCTCCGTATTCTGGGGAAACCGCGACAAAACCGCATTCCACAAGGTCATCGCGCGTTCATGATCATTTCGCTTGGAGGCCAGGCGCGCCTCCTCGATCGGATCGACCTGAGTCACCGCCAATGGGGATTCCCCGGGAATTTCCCGGCGAGCGCAGCCGATAGCCAGCAGCAGCAACAACCATCGGGCGTTCATGCCGATCTCCGTACGGGCGAAATGGAGTCTGGAAGAGATATCCCACGGTTGGGGACTTGAGGCAAGCAGGGTGCGGCCGATAAAATCAGCCGGAATAACCGGAACTCAAAATGCCCCGCGGACAACCTTTCAGTAAATCTTTGCCAAATCAACCATTGACTCCCAGATTGCCCCGATTAGCATATGCACATAGCAATTCCATCTTTTCCTTCTTGCCCTGAAGGCTTTGTGAAGGAAAGTGGATGTCGCCGGATGTCCGGTGAACCGACCCATTGGGCTTCAGGGTAGGTGGGATTGCTTGTGTTTTTGATGTTTTTCTCCGGAGGTTGACACCTATGCTTAGCGCTGTGTTGATGATGGCTCTCTCTTCTGGCACCACCGCCCCCGAAGGCCTCTTCTTCAAGAAGAAGAAGGCTGCCGAGTGCACCGAGTGCGCCAAGGTGGAAGCGGCTCCCGCCAAGGGTCAGGACGCTGGCAAGCCCCAGGCTGCCAAGGGCCAGGACGCCAAGAAGGGCCAAGACGCCGCCAAGGGTCAGGACGCCAAGAAGGGCCAAGACGCCGCCAAGGGCCAGGACGCCAAGAAGGGTCAGGACGCCGCCAAGGGTCAGGATGCCAAGAAGGGCCAGGACGCCGCCAAGGGTCAGGACGCCAAGAAGGGCCAGGACGGCAAGGCTCAGGCCGCTGCCAAGGGCCAAGACGCCAAGAAGGGCCAGGATGCTGGCAAGGCTCAGGACGCCAAGAAGGGCCAAGACGGCAAGGCTCAGGCCGCTGCCAAGGGCCAGGATGCCAAGAAGGGCCAGGACGGCAAGGCTCAGGCCGCCGCCAAGGGCCAGGACGGCAAGGCCCAAGCTGCCCCCAAGGGCGCTGACAAGAAGTAATCAAGCCTTTCCATGCTTGATCCGGCAAGCCGGGCGCTCCAAGGCGCCCGGCTTGTCCGTTTCATACACCTATCATTGTCCACTTCCGGCCCAATTCCGGTGGCTTCATGCGCCTGGCATCCGCAGCACTGGCATTCTGGGCGGCTTTCCTTCTCTTTTTGATCCAGCCGGCTGCGGGAAAACGCCTGCTGGCGTCCTATGGCGGCGCTCCCGCCGTTTGGACTTCCGTCCTGGTGTTTTTTCAAGTGGCGGTCGTCGCCGGATATGCCCTTGCGATTCCGCTGGCCCGGATGCGGCGACCGCTGCTCGCGGCACTGGCAACCTCGCTTCTCGCCGGCGCAGGATGGATCGCGCACCAAGGCTCGCCGCTGGCCGAAAGCCCGGTGAGCCGATCGTGGCCGGTGATGGAGATCGCCCTCGAACTTTCGCTACAACTTGGTTTCGCGATCGTGGCGATCGCCACCACATCCACGCTCCTGCAGGAATGGCTGGCCAGGCGGGGGGGCGACCCTTCCTGGCTGTACGCGGCCAGCAACGCGGGCAGCCTTGCCGGGTTGGCCGCCTATCCGGCCTTGGTGGAGCCGCTTCTTGCCATCCGCCAGCAGGGTGAATGGTGGCAATGGGCCGTGGGAGCCTGGGCGGTTCTGATGCCGGCGCTGGCTTGGGGCGCCCCCGCCATCCGCGAAACCATGCCGCCCGCATCCGCCAAGGCACCGGGTAGCGCCCGAATCGCGGAATGGATGCTGCTCGGAGCGGTTCCATGCTTCTTCCTGATGGCGGCGACCCGCCATCTCGTGACGGATGTGGCGCCAGTTCCCCTTTTGGGGCTTTCACCCCTGGCGCTGTACTTGGTCGCGTACATTCTCTCGTTCGCCAAGCCCGGTTGGCGGGTGCCCGAAACGGCCGGACCGATGGCCGGACTGGCGCTGGCGCTCATGGCTTCGATGGGAGCCACCGACTCTCGGCTGGGTGGCGCCGGGATCGTCGTCCTGCTCCACCTGACGGGCTACTTGTTCGCCTTGTGGTCGGCGCTGTCGGGGCAGTCTTCAAGCCGCCCGGCCCCGTCAGGTTTGCCGGCCTTTTACCTTGCCACGGCCGTGGGCGGAGCCTTGGGAGGCATGGCCCAGGCGGCCTTGGCGCCGTTGATTTTCCGCTTCGTGGGAGATTGGGATTATCCGCTGGGGCTGGCGGCGCTCATGCTGGCCGGGCCGCGCGGTTGGCGATGGCCGTCAGGCCGCGATCTCCTGCTGGCGTTGGGCGTGGGCGCCTGCGCGGCGGCGCTGGCGGCCCTGTGCCCTTTCGCCCCGGGTCCGGCGCGGGAACTGGCCGCGCTGGGACTTCCGCTGGCGTCGGCCTACGCGCTTGCCGGCCGGTCAGCGGCCTGGGGCCCGTGCCTGGCGGCCATCTTCATCGCGAGCGGCATCGCCTCCAAGGCCTCCACGCAAGTGGTTTATCTGGAAAGAGGCTTTTTCGGCACCACGCGCGTGGCGCGGGAAAGCTCACCCGCGGGGCCGGTCTTGAAAATCTACCATGGCACCACGGTCCACGGGATCGCGGCCGCGTCGCGGGTTGACACCGACGGCCGCGCGCTTCCATTGGCCTACTACCATCCGCGCGGCCCCGCCGGCGCCACACTTGGCCGACTGTTTCCAGAAGGCGCGCCTTCCGCCCGCGTCGCGGTGGTCGGCCTGGGTGCCGGAAGCCTCGCGTGGTACGGCAGGAGGGAAGACGAGTGGGATTTTTATGAGATCGACCCTGTCGTGATCCGCGTCGCCTCGGAATCGGGCTTGTTCAGCTACCTGGCCGATTGCCGGGCCCGATGGACCGTCATCGCGGGGGATGGCCGCGAACGCCTGAGGAATCATGCGGGCGCAGCTTACGACCTGATCGTGATCGACGCCTTCAGTTCCGACAGCATTCCCTCTCACCTGCTCACGGTGGAAGCCATCGACCTGTACCGTCGGCTCCTCGCTCCGGGTGGCGCGATCCTGCTGCATGTTTCCAACCGCTACCTCGACCTTGGCCCCGTGGCCGCCGCGGGCGCGATCGCCATCGGGCTTTCGGCGTGGGAATGGGCCGACCTGGCGCCCGAGACCGATGGAATCAACTTCGGCAGGTTGCCCTCCGAATGGGTGGCCCTCAGCGAGGCGGAAAACTGGAAACCAGGGAGGCGGGGCGGTTGGTCGCGGATGAGGCCGCCTGAAACCGTTCGGCCATGGACCGACGATCATTCGTCGGTGCTATCGGCCTGGCGGACCAGGCGGGAGGATTGAGATCCACTCAGCTCATGTAGAGCCTCTTGCTCAAGCCGCCGGAAGCGGACTGGATCACGGCGAAGTCGTAGCGAAGCGCCGCCGAACCAAATCCCAGGCTCAGGCCGACACCGCCATTTCGGACGAGGCCGCCCAACGAACCCAGCCTGACGGATCCGGCCTGATAGCCGGCGGGCACGGCCCGGGAAACAAAGTAGCTGCCCGACCTGAGGTTGCCGAAGTTGTAGCTTCCATCCGCCGCCGTGACGGTTGTCCTGCGGATGGCGCGGCCGAGGTCGTCGTTGCCCGTGAGGGTCATGGTAACGCCTCCGAGCCCGAATTCGCCGGCGTTGCGGACACCGTCGCGGTTTCGATCCTGATAAACGAAACCCGAGATCCGTGATGGGGCGAGCATCGGGAAGTCGTAGCCGAGGGCGTTGCCGCTGGTCCCCAAGTCGATGGCCGAGATGGCGGCGGTTCCGGTGGTGCCGCCACTGGTTCCGGCGACGGCCTGACCGGCGAAAGTTCCCGGGGCCACCTGCGCGACGATCCTGTAGACGCCATCGGGAAGCCGGGTGAAGGTGTAGGTTCCTTGGATGTTGGTGACGGCCTGCCGGCTGATCGCCTTGCCGGAATAGCTGGTGCCGGTGAGGCTCACCTTCACCCCGCGCAGGAGCGAATCGCCGGCATCGAAAGTGGCGCTGGCGTTTCGGTCGAGGAAAACCTTTCCGGAAAGGGTGAGCTGCGCCGAGCGGCCCAGCAGGTATCCGTCGCCAAGGGCGCCCGGCGCCAGCGTGATGTCGGCGATGGAATCAACTCCCGGCGTTCCGCCCAGGGATCCGGCCGCGGCGCCGGTCGCGGTGTAGGGAGCGCTCGCCGGACTGGTCACCGAGTAAGTTCCCGGCGCAAGCTGGGCGAAGGTGTATTCGCCATTCGAGTCGGTGACGGCGGTCACCCTGACATCCTTTCCGCCGGCGATGCCGGTGACGATGACCGTTTGGTTGGCGATGCCTGGCTCACCCTCATCACGCACGCCGTTGGCATTGCGGTCGAGGTAGACAACTCCGGTGACAGCGGCGGATTCCATTTGAGGCAGCAGGTAACCGGTCGCGCCGGCGCCCGAGCCCAGGTTGATGGCGGAGACGGTGGCCGGGCCAGGGATGCCGCCGGAATCGCCCGCGGTGGCTGTGCCGGCCATGTTCTTGGGCAAAAGGGAGCTGGCGACCGAATATTTGCCAGGGCGAAGATCGGAGAATGAAAACAGGGCATCGGAGGCGATCTCAGCCTGACGGGTAATGGCCGCTCCGGTGTCGTCGATTCCCGAAAGTGTGACGACGGCTCCCTCGGCACCGGCCTCCTCCGAGTCGAACAGGCCGTCGCCATTGGCATCGATAAATGCGGAGCCTGAAAGGCTGGCCGCCTTCACTTCACCGAAGCCCAATCGGGTGAGCGAGGTTCCGGCAAGGGTGACCGGAATTTCGTCGGTGAGGTGGGAATTGGACAGCACGGATTTTCCATCGGCGGTTTCCCTGCCGTCGAGGAAGCCGTCCGGCTGCGAGGTTTGCCTGACGATGTAATCACCCGGCTTGAGGGCGTCGGAAGGCTCATATGTGTAACGGATCGTGATGGTGGCTGTTCCCGTGGAAACGACGGCGAATTGGTAGTTTCCTGGTCCTTGCGAGGAGGCGCGACCCACAACCGCGGCTTGAAACGCGACCGAACCGTTGCCTATGTAGCTTTGAAATTCCACTGGAAGGGCCGGCGAATCGCCGGAAACCGGATCACCCGCCGGAGGGCTGGTTTCCCCAGGATCAGCGACGCCAGAGGCACCGGGATCAGAGGCTCCCGGATCGGTCGACCCACCCGAGTTGTCGGGAATCGAGACCGAACTCGAGACACTGGACGAACGGCG
>JAGWVO010000136.1 GCA_018970845.1 Planctomycetota bacterium | reverse complement strand
GGCATGGCCGGCTGCAGAGGCCGAACACCGGACCCGGCGAAACTCCCTGACCGCTCACCTGGACCACTTGACCACCCGCACCGTCGTGCCTTGCCCGACCGCCGACCTGATGTCGAAGCTGTCCACCATTCGCCTCACGCCGGGAAGCCCGAGGCCAAGGGTTCCGGAGGAACTGAAATGGTCGCGCAGGGCGCTCGATATATCGGCGATGCCCGGCCCGTTATCCTCGGCGACAATCTCTATGCCCCTCACGGCGCCCCGGCTCACCACTGTCGCGATCAGCCAACCGCTGCCCGCGTACTTGCAGATGTTCGTTCCCAGTTCCGAGGCCACCGTCATGAGCATCGTCTTCCGGCTCGTGTCAAACCCGAGGGAGGCCGCGAGCCTGCCGATGGCCAGCACGGCGACGGTCACATCGCTCTCGACGCGGACATGGTGGCGGATTTCTGATTCGGCCGGCTCGCGGGTTTCCATGGCTCGGCCCCCCAACGCGATCAACCCCTTCCCGCTTCGGCCCGGACAAGAGCCAGCGCGTTTTCAAGGCCGAGCGCTCCCTCGAGTTCCGATGCGTCGCATCCCAGGCCTATGAGCGCGGCCACCACTCCCGGCCTCAACCCCATCAGCACCGTTCGCGCCCCGAGTAGCGAAAGCATGCGCGCCAGCCGCTTGAGGCACTGGTAATCGTCGATGTCGATCACCTCCAGCCCGGAGCAGTCCAGGATCACCCCGGATATCCCCGATCCCGCCCTTGAAAATCCCGAACGCACCAGTTCGACTGTCGCCTGCCCCAAGTCTTCGGGAAGAACCACCACCAGGCAATCCCCCAGCCTATTCGTCACCAGGTCGCGGCCCGAATCGGCGGCGGCCATGCCCATGGGGGTTGTCATTTGGCATCCTGCCGAAGATGGATGCCCAACCGGGTGAAAGCCGCCTGGAGCGCGTCGCGCAGGTTCGCATGGGTCAGGATGTCGCCGACTTCCACCCCGAGCTCAACCATCGTCTGGGCGATCGCCGGCGATATGCCCGAGATGCAGCAGGTGCAGCCCATCAGGCGGGTGGCCTTGGTCATCTTGATGAGGTGGTTGGCCACCGCCGTGTCGACGATGCCCACTCCCGAGATGTCGAGGATGAACACGCGCGCCTGCGTTTCCCCAATGCGGGTCAGCATCGCGTTCATGATGTCCTGGGCGCGGTTGGAATCGATGATGCCGACGACGGGCAGGAGAAGAATCCCTTCCCAAATGGTGGTGACGGGGGTCGACATTTCCATGATGGCGCGGTGCTGGTCGGCCATCTTCTTGTTCGACACCTCGGCGAATGTCTCGACCACCTGGGCCGTGTCGAGCATCACCAACTTGCTCACCGACCTGATGGTCTCGTTCACCAACGAGGCATCCACCGACTTGGCGATCATTTCCGACCACAGGACCATCGCCGTGTTCATGGCCGAGAAGTAGGCCGGCAAGGAAAGCCGGATCTGCACATGCGTCTCGCCAACCTTGCGGCGCTTGGCGACATACGACTCGTTGAATTCCGCCTGATAGAACTCGCGCCAGTAGTCCGCCGTGAATTTCTGGACGCGGGACAAACGCGCCGGATCGCTGAAATGGTCCTTGTATTCGGGAAGGTTGCGGAGCCAGTCGTAAAAGGCGGCGACGAACTGCGGAATCTGTGGAATCAGCTTTTGGCCCGCGGCGCGTATGCGGTTCAGGTCGTCGTTGGTAACCTGATAAAAGGATTGGATTTGGAGCAGTTCTTCCTTCGTGATGCCCATGGGAGGGGGAAACCTTGCATTTGGATCGGGACGGCCTAGAAGGAAACACCCTTCTTCAACCAAGTCGCGGACTCATTTGTCCATAATAAGGGATGCGGGCCTGTTGGCAATCATCGCCGCGGTTCGCCGCCATCCAGTCCGGCCAATGCCGAAACCTCTTCCGGCATGAACCCCAGGGGCTGGCCGCTTTCCAGCCGTATCGTCAGGCCGTCCCAGCCCAGCCTTTCCAGGAATCCCAGCGTCGGCACCCCGCGCACCACCGCGCGCACCGGCCTGCCCAACAGGTTCAGGCCATCTCGCCAGGCGGCCTCAACGGCCGCGCCCTCTCCCCGCTCGATCGCCTCCCACGAACGGTCCATCGAGTCGAGCAAACACTCGGCAACCACGCCCGGGGTGGGAGGATTTGAGACATGGCAGGCCAGCGAGGTGGCCTCGGGCAGGCCGCACCCGGCCAGATCCTCGGCGGATTGCGACACATTGAGTCCCACGCCCAACACCGTGCCCCGGGCCTGTTCCACCAAAATGCCGGCGATCTTTCTCCCTTCCACAAGGACATCGTTGGGCCATTTCAGTTCGGCGGGCCGGCCGATGAACCTTTCCACCACGCCCGCCACGCAGACGGCCATGAACGAGGTGAGGATGGCCGGACGGCGAAGCGCGGTGGACGGGTCGAGGAGCACCGACATCAGCACCCCTTTTCCAAGGGGGGATTCCCAAACCCGTTCATGCTGGCCCCTGCCCCGGGTCTGCCGGTCGGCGAGCAGTGCCAGGCCATGCCAACGGGGCTGGGAATCAAGCCACGCGCCCAACTCCAGGGCAAGGCTGTTGGTGCTGGCCAATTCCCGGAACCGCCAGACAACCCGGCCAAGCGTCCGGTGGCCCCGCTCCAAGATCTCGTCGGGCTTGGGAGGATTCATGCCGGGGGAGGTTCGTAGTCGAGGCCGATGTCGATCGAGGTGGCCTGGTGGGTGAGCGCCCCGATGCTGACGCGGTCGACGCCCGTCTGGGCCACGGCGCGAAGGGTTTCCAGCCTCACGCCACCCGAGGCCTCGAGCCTGACCGCGGGCATGGCCCGGTCCCGAAGCGCGACAGCTTTTCTCAACATTTCAAGAGTGAAATTGTCAAGAAGAATGACATCGGGCCCGGCCGCCAGGGCGGCCTCGAACTGTTCAAGGTTGTCGACCTCCACCTCGACGGAAAGCCCGGGGTGCTCGCGCGCGTACTCCCCGGCCTGGCGGGTGGCCCTGGCCACGATGGCGGGAGTGGCGACCGCCGTTCCTGAAAGCGCCGCGAGATGGTTGTCCTTGATCAGGATGCCATCACCGAGGCCCATCCTGTGGTTGGTCGCGCCGCCCATCCTGACGGCGTACTTTTCAAGCACGCGCCAGCCCGGGGTGGTCTTGCGGGTGTCAAGCACCACGCAGGCGAGGTCGTTCACCAGGCGGACATATTTTTCAGCCTGGGTCGCGACGCCGCTGAGCCGCTGCAGGAAGTTCAGGGCCGTCCGCTCTGCGGCCAACAGGGCGCGCATGGGGCCGGCGACCTTGGCCAGGCGGTCTCCGGGCCGGATGGATCCGCCCTCGGGCGCGGTGATGGTCACCTCGGCGCTTGAATCCACCAATGCGAAGATCCGCTTCAACGCCGGCAAGCCGGCCACCCTGCCCTCCACGCGGCTCACGAACCAAGCCTGCCCCCGCAGGCTTTCAGGAACCAGCGCCAGGCTCGTGGCGTCGCCGCGCCGGCCATCGGGCGAGTTCAAGTCCTCGTCGAGGGCCCTTCGGGCAAGGAAATGGAGCGCTTCCTCCTCGGGAGGCCCCCATGGTCGGGCAACGGATTGGCTGTTCATAGGTCCACCCCGCGGGCACGGGCTGGGGTCGGAATCCCATGATTCCGCATGGCCCCATCGACACTATACCGGCGCCGGCGTGAACCATGGATTCGGGCTTATTTCGTCTGGCGGCGAATGTCGTCCTCGATGGTCGCCAGTTGGGCGTTCTTGTTCACCACCTTGCCATCCTTGCCGACCAGGAAGAGGTGGGGCAGAACCATGAGTCCTTGTTCGAGGCACAGCTTGCCTTCCAGGCCCCCCGGTTGATGAAGATGAACTCCACCCACGCCCGCCCTCTGGACCACGGCTTGTCCCTCGGCCGCGGTCTGGTCGCAATTGACGGCGACAAGCTCAAGCCCCTTGGCGCCATAGGTTTCCATGATCGCCTTGATCTTGGCGAAATCACCGATCGACTGGTTGTTCCAACTGGCCCAGAAATAGACAATCGCAACCTTTCCTGAAACCTGGGACATGTCGAATGCGGCGGGATTGGCCCCCATCGTGGTCCCGGCAAGCCGGAAAGCCTGTCCCTCGCTGTCGAGTCGCCTGACGGCTCCCGCGGCCTTGATTCCCTGCGGCTTGTCCGCGAACGCCTTGGCCGCCTGCCCATACCAGTTGCGGGCCTCGGTCTCCTTGCCCAGGAATTCCGAGACCATGCCAAGCTGCAGCAAGGCCTCCATGGTTTCCTCGGACTTCGGGAAGGAGGTGACGAACTGGGTGAGCCTCGCGATCCATTCAAGCTGGATCTTGCCGAAATCCTCCCCGGGCTTGGAGATCTTCTGGGCGTAATCCGCCTGCAACTGGCGGAAAACCACATAGGCGGTGAGATTGCCGCCGGGCAGGCCCTTGGACAACTGATCCGCCAGCGCGCCAAGCCTTTGCATGGCCACCGGATCGGCATCCTTGCCCGATTGGGCCGCTCCCGCGAGGCTGTCGGCGACCTGCCTGATCCACGGATCCCGGTCTTCCGGCTTCATGCGCGCGACGATCTTTTCCAACTGGTCGGCGCGACGCAGATGGTGCCTCGCGGCGTCGGCGGGTGTTCCTGAAAGCGCGGGATCCTTGTCAATGGCTGTCAATTCGTCGACAAGTTTCTTCAACTCGGGATCCTTGTCGAGGTCAAGCCTTCCGGCGATCTTGCCTCCATCCTCCTCGGCGATGGCGCCAACCGCCGGCCCCTCGACCAGCTTCCATGCCGCCCCCACCTGAACCATCTCTCCGGATTGGAGCCACTCCGTCTTGCCCCCCAGGTCGACAAGGATGATCCCCCTGGGATGCCGGAGGAGGTCGAAGCGGGAACCGGTGGCGTCGGTCGGCATGCATTGGGGCGAACCCAGTTCCAGGTGAAGCCAGGCCGGCTTGGCTCCCTCAAGTTTTCCGAGGGTTCCCTGGAATCGGGCCATCGCGCCCGCGACCTTGTCCCGCATGCCCCGCGCGACTTCGCCACCGAGGTCCATCTGCTTGATGTCGGCGTCGGTGAGCAGCAGGGCCTTGAAACGGTTGGCGTTGCCCGTGGCGATGGACCGCACCAGTTCCTGCGAGGCCTCCTCCGGACTCAGCATCTGCCAGAGGTCGATCACTCCATCCTCGTTGGAATCCACTCCCCAGCGGGAACCGCCGGCGTTCACCCAGCGGAACTGGTCGGCGGTACCGTTGTAGTTCGAATCAATTTCTCGGTGAATTTCCTGCCCTTCGCGGTAATAGCTCCAAACATCGATCTTGTTGTCGTCGTTGGTGTCGAAAAACCGGCGCAAAATCACCCCTGCGGAATCCTTCAGGATCCATCCCGATCCCTTGCCCGTTCCCTTGACAAGTTCGACCTTGCAGGAGGCTTCCTCGCCCGGCCTGGGTTGCGCGGGCGCGACCCCCTCCTGGCGAGGCTTGAACTGGAGCACTTGGGATGGAGTCGGCGGTGCCGCCACGGCCGTCCCCTCCACGAAAAAGGCCCCCAGCGACAGGACCGCAGCAGCCAAACGAACCCGGTACATGCCACCATCTCCACGCGGCCTCGCCCAACCAGGCGACGGACATCAGGAATGTCTTCGGCAACCGGCACGACCGGCATTGATGGAATCTTGCAATTCCCGGGATGGGTGGGAGCGCGCAATGTGGTTGCTCAAAATATTTCCCTCAAGTTCAGCTGGTTGACACCCGGGGATCGGCTCTCTAGCATTCAGTGTGGAGGTGATTTCAGGAAGAAATCACTTATTTTCTGGCGCACCACGCCGGAAACCAGGCGTCAAGGAAGATTGCCCATGCCTAGTCACAAATGCTTGCTCGATACGGTCGGGCCCACCACGGTTCGTTCGCTTTCCGGATCATGACAAACTTGTTCCCGAAGGCCACGGGCCCTTTGGAACCTTGCCGGGATGCGGGCCATACCCGTAGAACCCGGTCAGCGGTGTCGTTTTGATCCAGTCCGGAGGATCCGGTGGCATGAACGACGGGATTGAACGCGTGAAGGCCGCGAGCGACATCGTCGATGTCGTGGGCGGATACCTGTCGCTTCGCCCCGCCGGAAAGACCTTCAAGGCCGTATGCCCCTTCCACGACGACTCCCGCCCGTCATTGGATGTCGACCCGACTCGCCAGCGCTACCGATGCTGGGCCTGCGGCAAATATGGCGATGTGATCAGCTTCGTGCAGGAGATTGAGAGGGTCGATTTTTCCGAAGCTATGGATCTTCTGGCCCGGCGGGCGGGAATTTCCTGGAGGGATCGCGAAGATTTCCTTCAGTCTGGCGCCAGGGACCGCATGCTTGTCGCGGCGGCATGGGCGCAAAGGCAATTCGAAGACGCCCTGTGGGACCGCCTCCTGGGATCGCCCTCCCGGGACTACCTGGAAAAGCGGGGTCTTGACGAGGACACTCTCCGGCGTTTCGGCGTGGGCTGGGCCCCCGGCGGAGGCGAGTGGCTTGTCAGGAAAGCGCGCGAGGAATCCATCGAACTGGAGGTGCTCGAGAACATTGGCCTGGTCGGCAGGCAGGATGGCGGGGGATGGTACGACCGCTTCCGGGACAGGGTGCAGTTCCCCATTCGCAACCCCAGGGGCCAACCCGTGGGATTCGGTGGACGGATCCTGCCGGGGTCTCCGGGCGAAAACCGCGCCCCGAAATATTACAACTCCGCCGACTCCGCCATTTTCAGCAAAAGCGAACAGCTCTTCGGCATCGACCTGGCCCGCGAGGCGGCCAGGCAGACCGGATGGCTCGCCATCGTCGAGGGTTACACCGATGTGCTGATGGCCCATCAGGGGGGGATCACCCCGGTGGTGGCCACCATGGGAACGGCCCTCAACGCGCGCCACCTGGGCCAGATCAGGAGGCACGCGCAGAAGGTCGTCCTGGTGTACGACTCCGACGCGGGTGGCGACGCCGGAGTGGAAAGGGCCCTCGGGCTGTTCGCAAGGAGTGATGTCGACCTCACGGTCGCGAGCCTGCCGGAAGGAAAGGATCCCTGCGACTGGCTGCTCGAGGCGGGACCGGGTCCTCTTCGGGCCGCGCTGGAAGGGGCGACCGACCTGATGGAGTTCACCATCGGCCGGTGGTTTCCCGAGGGGATCGAGAATCGCATCGAGCCGATGCGCCGGGCCGTCGAGAAGGTGATGGCCCTGTTGCCGGAAGGCAAGCCCGGCTCGACGGAGGACCTGAAGTCCGAGCTGATGATCGGGAGGCTCTCGAGAAGGCTTGGAATACCCGAGGAGAGCCTCCGGGCCAGGCGGAAGGAATTGGCGCGGTCGGCGCGCGCCGGCCAGGAAGCCAAGGCGGTGGTGAACGCGGAGGAGGATACCGCGGACAGGACCAGGATGGAGGAGTTACCCCAGCTCGAGCGCGAGCTGGTGGCGGTGCTGCTGGCCCATCCCGGGAGGGTGGCCGAGGCGGCGGGGCGCGTGGCCCCGGAGGAATTCGAGAACCCGGCGGCGCGCCGGCTTCTCCTTGACCTCCTGGACCAGCTTCGCGCCGGCGAGGAACCGGGGATCGCGGGATTGAGATCCCGCCTGTCTCCCGGGCGATTGGCGCTGGCGCTCGGGCTTGCCGACATGGCGACAGGCCATTCGGAGCCGGGGCGGTGGCTGGAGGATTTGCTGGCGGGCTTCGAGCGGAAGAGAAACCGCGAGGGCCGGCGGCAGTTGCAACAGCGGTTGCAGCAGGTCTCGAGGGGGGGCGACCACGCCGCCGCGCTCGAGCTGCTGCGAAAGGTGCAGGAACAGGCAAGGTGAGCGGATCGCCGCGGCCTTGACGGGACTAGGACCGGAGAAAACCGGGATGGAAAAGACTCAAGATTCCCTGCAGGCGCTCATCGAGCTGGGCCGTGACAAGGGGTACCTGACCTACGGACAGGTCAACGAGGTGCTACCCGAGGAGGACGCCAGCCCCGACCGCATCGACCGGCTGCTGCTTGTGCTCGAGGAGCAGGGCATCGAATTGATCGATGACGGCGAGGCCGAGGAACGGGACGGACGCGACGCCCGCGCCGTTGAAATCGACGCCCGCGCCGATTTCGAAGGTGTCGGTATCGTCGACGAGGACGACGGCCGGCGAACCGACGACCCGGTCCGCATGTATCTCACCCAGATGGGCGAGATTCCACTGCTCAAGCGCGAGCAGGAAATCGCCCTGGCCAAGCGCATTGAAATCACCCGCCGCCGTTTCCGCTTCAAGGTGCTCGAGGTGGACGGGGTCCTCCAGCAGGTCGTCGACACTCTCAAGAAGGTTCACACGGGCGAATTGCCGTTCGACCGCACGGTGAAGGTCTCGCTCACCGAGAACCTCGAGAAGGACAAGATCCTCCAGAGGATGCCCCACAACCTGAAGACCTTGGAGCACCTTCTGGAACTCAACCAGGCCGACTTCGCGGCCTTCCGCGGCGCGACCACCTGGAAGGAGCAGATCAAGCTGCGGAACAGCCTGCGCCGACGGCGACGCAAGGCGGTGATCCTCGTCGAGGAACTGTCGATCCGCACCCAGCGAATCCAACCCCTTCTCAAGAAACTCGAGCAGATCTCCGTCCGCATGGACGAACTCGAGGGAATCATCGCGGCGATGCGGCGCCGCAACTGCCCGAGCGAGGTTGAGGACCTCGAGGGATATGAAAAGGAACTCGCCGACTATATCGAGCATGTGCTCGAGGAACCGGCGATGCTCCGCCTTCGGGTCGCGGCCGCCCGCCGCCGATTCATGGAATACGAGCAGGCCAAGCGCGACCTTTCCGGCGGCAACCTCCGCCTCGTCGTCAGCATCGCCAAGAAATACCGCAACCGCGGCCTCAGCTTCCTCGACCTGATCCAGGAGGGGAACACCGGCCTCATGCGCGCCGTGGACAAGTACGAGTACCGCCGCGGCTACAAGTTCAGCACCTACGCCAC
>JAGWVO010000135.1 GCA_018970845.1 Planctomycetota bacterium | reverse complement strand
CATCGGCCTCGGTGGCGGAGTCCACCAACCTGTATCCCTTGCGTCGCAGCGAACCCACGACAAGTTCGCTGTCGAGAACATTCATCTGGCAGCCGACGGTTTCTATGTAAAGCGAGTTGGCCATGGCGAATCCGGGGCAAATGGTTCCTTGCCTTGAATATACCACAAAAGGCGCTTTCCCGGCGCGCTTCAGGAGCGTCCGGCAAGCTGCCGGAAGACTTCATCGCATTTCTGTCGAGGCCGTTTGTCGGCACCGGCGGCACGCCGCCCGGCCCAAGGTGGAAAAGACCGTTCCGTCAGGAGGTCGGGGAAACGCCTGAGCCGCTTTCCGGGTCGTTTCCGTAGCGCGGGGTGGGATTGATGGCCTCGATGATGTTGGTGTCGGCATCGGCGGCCGTGGATCCCATTCGGGAAGCCTTCATCTTCCCCACCGACTCGACAAACTGGCTGGAAACCAGCCTTGTGAGGATGAGCGCGAAATAAAACTGCCCGATGGCAGCCTCGATCCAAGCCAGGGCCCTGGCCAAGGGGGCGACGGGCGTCATGTCGCCATAGCCCACCGTGGTGATCGTGATCATGCTGAAGTAGAAGAAACGGTGAAAGCTCTCATGGATGTCCTTGCCTTCCATCTGGAGTGAAGTTCCCGCCACATTGTCCGCGAAGGCATTGGGAATGAAGTATGAGATGAGCGAGTAGAAGCACGACCAGAGGAAGCCGATGAGCAGGTAGGTGCTGGCGGCGCAAAACAGGGCGTTGCGGCCCGTGTAGTCGTTGTGCCACAGGTGATACACCATGGCGGCAATCAGCACCGCCAACACGAACGCCAACAGGACGAGGCCGCAACCGCGGGACTCATGCCAGGCGGATTGCGGCAGGAAAGGAATGAAAAGCCACCAGGCCCAGACAACCGCCACGACGGCGGTTCCTCCGGCGCAAATCCAGACAAGGGGCGTGTCGAAGTAGCGGATGGCCTGGATCATCATGGTGGCGCAGATCATCAGCGCCACCAGGCTTCCCTGGGCGATGAATGTCGCCGCGAGCACCCAGCCCTGGAGGATGAAGATTCCCATCAACGCCAGGAACAGAAGCGTGAAGCTGTTGCGGTGCGCGGCGCGCAACCAGGGATTGGCCAGCCGTTTGGCGCGCGCCTCCATGGGGTCGGGCGCCTTCAGGCCGGGCGCCGGCCGGATGATGGATGTCCAATGCTTTCCGGAAGGTTTCATGGCGATGCATCAACCAGTCTTGGTCCACACGACCCGCCAATCTACGCAAAGCCTTTCCCCGAGTCAGTCCGAATTCGCCAAAGCGCGCCGGTTGGGTGAATTCGGCTTAAGCATGGCCAACCCGCCTTGCCTCTCTCCCCGGTGCAGGGGAAACTTCCGGATGGATTTTCCGGCCGATCCCATCAGGTGGCACCACCATGCGCCGCAAAGGCTTCACGCTCATCGAGTTGCTGGTGGTGATCGCCATCATCGCGGTGCTGATCGGCCTTCTGGTGCCGGCTGTGCAGAAGGTTCGCGAGGCCGCCAACAGGGCCAAGTGCTCCAACAACCTCAAGCAGTTGGGGGTGGCCCTGCACAACCACATGGCCACCATGGGTAATTTTCCTGCCTGCGCGGAACTGCCATCTGGGCAGCTTTCGCAGCCTTGGTCGGCCCATGCCCGCCTGCTCCCATACCTCGAGCAGGATGCGCTGGCCAAATTGATCGACTGGAACACGACTCCGAACAACTTCACCCTGCTTCCCAATATCGCCAAGATGCGAATACCGACCTACATGTGCCCCAGCGAGGTCAACGACAGGGCGCGCGTGACACCCAACATCACCTATTACCCGCTCAATTATGGCCTGAATCAGGGCACCTGGTTTGTCTACGATCCCGCGAGCGCCAAGGGAGGCGATGGCGCCTTCGCACCGAACCTCAAGGCAAGGCCAGCGGACATCCTCGACGGACTATCGAATACCTTGGGCGCGACGGAAGTGAAGGCCTACCAACCGAATGTGTGGGACACGCTCAAGCCCGCCACCCTGAATGTGCCGCCCCCGGCCACTCCCGCCGCCCTTTTGGCCTTCGCGGGCGGAACATTCGACAGCAACGGCCACACCGAATGGGTGGAGGGCGATGTCCATGAGACGGGTGTCACCACCACCTTCGGTCCCAACACCATGGTTCCCTACACGACGGGCGGCCAGCAGTACGACATCGACCTCACCTCGATGCGGGATGGAGAATCGGTCACGGCGCCCACCTATGCCGCCATCACGGCCAGGTCGTTCCACACGGGCGTGGTGAACGCCCTCATGATGGATGGATCCACCCGAACCGTCTCCAACGCCGTGTTGCTGGCCGCATGGCGGGCGCTGGGAACCCGCGCCGGTGGCGAATCCCTGACGGATTGAGAAACCATGGGGAAGGCAACCTTCGGCATCGGCGCGGCGGTCATCGGCATCATGGCCATCCTCGCGTGGTATTTCATGTCGGCGGGCACGCCGACGCCGGTGGCGGATCCGGCCATCACGGCCGCCGCCTTCCTCGCGGAAATCCGCTCCGGGCAGGCTGACTCGGCCTGGGAAGGGACGGGTGCCGAGTTCAAGTCGTACATGGGACGCGACCAGTTCCGCCAGTTCGTGAGAAGCCACGCCGGGTTGAAAAGTCCCGCGGTGGCCGGCGATTCCGTCGCCAACGGGTTGCTGCGCGAATGCGCCTTCACCTGCGGGGGACTGAAGGTCGTGGTGATCGTCGGCCCGTCAGGCGGGCAGTGGAAAGTCGAGGGAATCCGCGCGGGTTAAGTGGCATCATTACCGCCACCATTGGCATGGGTATCGACATCGAATCCGGAGCCATCAAGGCGATTGGTTGGCATTGGAATCCTCGCCAAGGTCGGGATTCCCAGATTGATTTACCCGCCCCTCACTTCGTGCAGGGCTCTCAGGTTGTGGAATCGGGGTCAATAACCAGACCCTTGAGAGCCCTGAACGAAGTGTGGGACATGTTCTTCCAATCCGGAAAATGAAGCCGGCTTTAGGATGGCTCTCGCGGATTTTCCTGGCGAATCGTCCCCCGGATACCACACCCCAAGGCGCCCGGGTATCATGCACCCGCACCAAGGCGGCAGGAACCTGAGCATGACCACGGCATCCACTCCCCCCTCCATCGGCCTGGGCCTCTGGAAGATCCCCAAGCCGCAGACCGCGGCGCTGGTGCGCGAGGCCATCCAGGTGGGCTATCGCCACCTCGACAGCGCCTGCGACTACGGCAACGAGAAGGAAACCGGCGAAGGAATCCGGAAAGCCCTGGCCGACGGCCTCTGCCGCCGGGACGACCTTTGGGTGACCTCGAAGTTGTGGAACACCTACCACAAGGCCGAGCATGTGCGCCCCGCGCTGGAACGAACGCTGGCCGACATGAACCTCGATCACCTCGACCTGTTCCTTATCCATTTCCCGATCCCCTTGGCCTTCGTGCCGTTTGAAACTCGGTATCCTCCCGGATGGACCTTCGACCCTTCGGCCCCCAAGCCCTTCATGAAAGCGGCGCCTGTGCCCGTCATCGAAACCTGGCAGGCGATGGAGCGGCTGGTGGAAGCCGGGTTGGTGCGGCACATCGGCGTGTCGAACTTCTGCGTCTCGCTGCTGAGGGATTTGCTGTCGCAGGCCCGCATCCGGCCCGTGGTGAACCAAGTGGAGTCGCACCCCTACCTGGCCCAGGAGAAACTTCTCCGATACTGCCGGGAGGAGGGCGTTGCCTTCACGGCTTTCTCGCCGCTGGGGGCGCCCTCGTATGTTCCCTTGGGCATGGCCAGGCCCGAGGACTCGGTCCTGCTGGAGCCATGCGTGCTTGCCGCGGCGGGCCGGCTCGGGAAAACGCCCGCGCAGGTGGTGCTGCGGTGGGCGGTGCAGCGGGGAACGAGCGCCGTTCCCAAGACGGAAAAGCCGGCCCGGCTGGCGGAAAACCTGGCCGTTGGAAACTTCGAGCTCAGCGATGCGGAAATGGGCGCCATTTCCGCACTCGACCGCAACAGGCGGTTCAACGATCCGGGCGTTTTCTGCGAACAGGCGTTCGGGACCTTTTTCCCGATTTACGAGTGATCGATGTGACGGGCTTCGGCCCGTGAGGAGGATGAGGAATGTTGGCCCTGGTTTTCACGACAGTCGCGGCGATGTTCTCCGCCGACCCGACACCGCTGTTCAACGGCAAGAACCTCGACGGCTGGAAGGAGGCATCGAAGGACAAGGCCTCCCTGACGGGCAAGACGGAAGCCTTTGGTGGTCGGTTCAAGGTGAAGGACGGCGTGATCGCCATCGATCCCTCGGTGAAGGGCGACCTGCACATCGAGACGGAAAAGGCGATCGAGGGTGACACCCGCGTCGTGCTCGAGGTGAAGCCGGGGCCCAAGTGCAACAACGACCTGTTCATCCGCGGCACCAAGTTCGACCTGACCTTGGGAAGCAAGGAAGGCAAGAACCTCAAGGATGGCGAATGGGCCACCGTGGAGATCGTCATCAAGGGCGATGCGATCGAGCACAAGATCAACGGCGAGACGGCCCGTTCCTCCAAGACCAAGGGCGGCCCCACGCCGCTGCGTGTCCGCGCCGAGTTCGGGGCGCTGGAAATCAAGTCCGTGAAGCTGGCGCCCTGATCATCCAGCGCGCCGCGCCCGGGGGAAGCCCGGCGCCATCGGCAAGGAAGAACCCATGCCTCCAACCCGCCGCGCCGCCTTGGCGGCCCTGGCAGCCTCGACCGCCCTGGCGGCACCGCGCGGCCTTCACGACATTCCCTCCGACCTGACGGTTCCCGAGGCGACGGAAGGCAAGCCCGCCGCGGGCCGGCGGGTGCGCATGGCACTTCCCGGCCGCGAGGATTGGGACCTGCGGCACACCCTTTACCTGCCTCCGGAATGGAAGCCGGGGGCCCGGTTTCCCGTGGTGGTGGAGTATCCAGGCAACGGCCCGTATTCGAACAAACTGGGCGATATCAGCACCGGAAAAGTGGAAGGCTGCAAGCTGGGCCACGGGATGACGGCGGGCCATGGGTTCATTTGGCTGTGCCTGCCGTTCGTTGACACGGCCAACAGGCGGCATGCGCTGCAGTGGTGGGGCGACGCGAACGCCACGGCGGCCTATTGCCGAGAGGCGGTCAAGCGCGTGTGCGACGAGCATGGAGGCGACCGGGAAAGGGTGATCCTGTGCGGGTTTTCGCGCGGCGCCATCGCCTGCGGCTACATCGGGCTTCGCGACGACGCCACGGCCGGGCTTTGGCGGGGCTTGTTCGCCCACAGCCATTACGACGGGCTGCGCCGCTGGGGCTACCCGGAAGACGACGCCGACGCCGCCCGCGCCCGCCTGAAGCGCCTCGCCGGCAGGCCGCAGTTCGTCAGCCACGAGGAGTCGGTGGAACCGGCGCGGCGATTCCTCGCCGGCGTTCCCAACACCACCCTGGTGGCGCTGCCGTGGCCCAATCACGCCGCCGAGTGGGTGTTGAAGGATGTTCCCGAACGACGGAAGCTTCGTGATTGGCTCAAGGAGGCCATCAGCCCGGCGGGTTGAACAGCGCGGAATCCATCGGCGTCACCGCGCCGACCCTCGGTGTGAATCCCATGAGATCGATGACCTGGGACTTGATGTCGATGCCGGGGGCGACCTCCACGAGTTCGAGGCCGTCGTCCCCCAGGCGGAACACCGCCCTCTCGGTGACATAGATAACCTTCTGCCCCCGGGCGCGCGCCCGGGCCGCGCTGAAACCCCTCTGGTGCACCTCCGCGACAAACTTGGGCACTCGCCCCTCGCGGACGACGCGCAACCGGCCGCCTTGCACGGCCACCTCGAGTCCTCCGGTGGTGAAGGTGCCGCAGAACACCAGCGAGCGGGCGTTCTGGCTGATGTTGACGAATCCGCCAACACCGGCGATGCGACCGGCGAAGGACGAGACATTCACATGCCCGTGCCGGTCGACCTGGGCGGCGCCCAGCGCGGCAAAATGGAGACCCTTGCCATCATAAAAGTCGAACTGCGCCGGTTGGTCGACGATGGCCTGGGGATGCAACGAGGCGCCGAATGACAGCCCGCCGGCCGGCACTCCGCCGATCGGGCCCGACTCCACCGTGAGCGTGACAAGGTCGAGCATGCCTCGCTCGGCCGCGATGACGGCGATGCCCTCGGGCATGCCGATGCCGAGGTTCACGACATCGCCGGGGCGCAACTCATCGGCGGCGCGCGCGGCGATGACGCGCCGCTCATCCATCGGCAAGGGAGCCAACGCGGGAATCGCGCCCGGCGTCACGAACCCGGGGTTGTGGGAGTTGCCGAAGGTCTGCTCGTGCTCCCCGGGAGCGGCCAGCACGACGCGGTCGACCAGGATTCCGGGCACCCGCACGGCCTTGGGATCGGCGGGCCTGTCGAGCAGGCGGGCCACCTGCGCGATGACGATGCCGCCTGAGTTCCGCGCCGCCTGGGCGATCGGCAGCACCTCGCCGATGATCGCCTCGTCATCCATGACAAGGTTGCCATGAGGGTCGGCGGCGGTGGCCCGGATGAGCCCCGTGTGAATCGGAAACGACTTGTACCAGAGCCATGTCGATCCGCCGAGTTCCACCCGTTCCACAAGACCCGCGGGCGTGACGGCGTTGAGCCTTCCCCCGCCGTGTTCCGGATCGATGAAGGTGTCGAGCCCGACATGGGTGACGCATCCCGGACGGCCGGCGGCGATGTCGCGGAACAACTGGCAGATCACCCCTTGAGGGAAGTTGTAGGCCTCGATGTCGCCCGAAAGCGCCAAGGCGCCCAGCCTCGGCGCCAGGCCCCAATGCCCGCCGATGACGCGCCGGAGCAGTCCCTTGTGGCCCAGGTGGTTGAGTCCGCGGGATTTGCCGTCGCCCTGCCCCGCCGCGTACACCAGGGTCAGGTCACGCGGGGCGCCCGTGGCCATGAAGCGCCGTTCCAGCGCCGCGGTGAGCGCCTCGGGATGGGCGGCGCCGATGAACCCGCCGCAGGCCACCGTGGAACCCGGGGCGATGAGGGCCACGGCGTCCGCGGCGGAGCCAAGCAGCGAGCCGATCCTGCCTCTCACGAGGTCCAGCCCCCGTTCACATGGAGCGTTTGCCCGGAGATGTAGGAGGCCAGGGGGCTGCAGAGGAACAGGATGGCGTTGGCGATGTCGTCCGGTTCGCCGAAGCGGCCCAGCGGTATCTGCGCCAGCATTCCCTGGCGGATCTTCTCGGGAATGCTCTTGCCCATCTCCGTGAGAACGACGCCCGGAGCCACGGCGTTCACGGTGATGTTCCTGCGGGCCAGCTCGCGCGACAGCACCCGCGTCATGGCGCCCACTCCCGCCTTGGCCGCGGCGTAGTTCGCCTGTCCGAAAAATCCGACGGTCGCCGCGATCGAGGCCAGGCTCACGATCCGGCCCCCGTCGCGCAGGCAACTTGCCGCGGCGCGGCACACATGGAACACGCCGGTGAGGTTCGTGTCGATCACCGCGTTCCAGTCGTCGTCGGTCATGTTGCGGATGGTGCGGTCGCGCAGGACCGCCGCGTTGTTGACGACGATGTCGACACCCCCGAACCGATCGCCGGCCATGCGGAACATCGCGTCGACCGCCGCGGCGTCGCGGACATCGGCGCCATGGGCCACCGAGTCTTGTCCCAGCCCGGCCGCCAGCGCCACGGCCCTGGCCTGGTTGGATCCTTCCGGGTCGGGAAAGTAATTAACGACGACGGAGGCACCGGCCGAGGCCAGGGCGCGCGCCGTGGCGGCCCCCAGGCCCTGGCTGGCCCCGGTGATGATCGCGACCTTGCCCGCGAGGTTGATCCCCGTCATCCGCATGCCTCCAGCGCCGCGGCGATGCCCATGCCGCCCCCCACGCACAAGGTGGCGAGGGCCCGACGCGCGCCGCCGCCGGCGATCCGGTGCGCCAGGTGCGCCGCCAGCCGGGCCCCGCTGGCGCCGATGGGATGCCCAAGGGCGATGGCCCCGCCCCGCGCGTTGACCAGGGCGGGGTTCACGCCCATGCCGTCCACGCAGGCGAGCGCCTGGGCCGCGAACGCCTCGTTGATTTCCACGGCGTCAAAATCACGAACACGCCATCCGTGTTGTCGGCAGAGGGATTCCGAGGCGGCGACCGGCCCCAGGGCGAATTCCCTGGGGGCGCAACCGGCCAAGGCGCTTCCGGCGAACCGGGCCATCGGCCGCCAGCCATGCCGACGGGCCGCCTCCTCCGAGGCCAAGACCAGCATCGCCGCGCCGTCGTTGATTCCCGAGGCGTTGCCGGCGGTGACGGTTCCCCCGGGCGCGAAGGCGGGCTTGAGGGCCGACAGTCCGGCAAGCGTGGTGTCGGACCGGGGATGCTCATCGGCGGCGACGGAACCGACGGCGACGATCTCACTGGCCAGGGATTCCCGGGCCGCGGCGGCGCGCTCCTGGCTGGCCAGCGCGAATTCGTCCTGCCGGGCCCTGCCGATGCCCAGCCTGCCGGCCAGCGCCTCGACGCATTCCCCCATGTGCTGGCCGGAAAAAGCGTCGGCCAATCCGTCGCGGAGGATGGAATCGACCAGGAATCCGTCTCCGAGCTTGATTCCCGAGCGCGAGCGGGTGAGGAGGTGCGGCGCGTTGGACATCGACTCGGTGCCGCCGCAGAGAACCGCGGACGCCTCGCCGGCGGCGACGGCGCGCGCCGCCAGCGCCACCGCATGCAGGCCCGAGCCGCACATCATGTTCACCGTGAAGGCCGGCGAGGCCTCGGGAACACCGGAGCCCAGCGCCACCTGCCGGGCGACATTTTGCCCCAAGCCGGCCGACAGCACATTGCCGATAACGACCTGCCCGATCGAGGCGGGATCAATGCCGGCGCGTTCCATCGCCGCGCGCGCCGCGGCCACTCCGAGCGCGGAGGCACTTTCGCGGGCCAAGGCGCCCAGGAAACGCCCCTGCGGGGTGCGGCATGCCGCCACGATCCAAACGGCCGATGAGTCCATGGCTGCC
>JAGWVO010000134.1 GCA_018970845.1 Planctomycetota bacterium | reverse complement strand
GACCGCCTGGGCAAAGTAGTAGTGGGTGTATTCGTCATGGCCTGTCCGGTTGCCACCCAGCGTTCCAAGCCTCTTTTGGCAGAACTGGAACCACTTCCGGACGAATTGGATGGATGGTTCCTTGAAGTAATCTCCAGCCGAAATGCCGCAGGCGATCGCCGCGGCGGTCAGCGCGGGCCTGCCGTCGCCACCGCCGCCACCGCCGTATTGGTAAATGATGCCGCCTTCACCATTGGTGCATTCCTCAAGGTAGACCACGGCCCGCTGAATCGCCTCCGGTGGCACCTCGATGCCAGCGTTGCGAACGGCGCGGAGGGCTTGCACCTGGGTGATGGTCACGGAACCTTCGTCGAAGTTGCTTCCTTCCTTGGCGGATACATATCCCCAACCACCAAATTTGACCGACTTTCCGCCGCGATTGGTTTCCCTGACGGTCTGGGCGTTGAACGAAAACTTCGCGGCGCGTGCCAGAAGGTCTTCAAGACGCCTCCGGCGGTCGTTGTCCTCCTCGTCGCCGTAAATGCAGGCTAAAAACAGCATCGAGAAGCCATGGCCGTACATGTACCGCCCGGCCTCTCCCGGGATGTTCGGGTTGCCGATCATGCCGTCGTTGGTGCCGCCCTTCTGGGCCCTCGACATCAGGAAGTCGGCGGCCCTGCGGATGTTATCCCGGTATTTTCCTTCCCGGAGGGTGCTGCCCTCCATCAGAAAGGCCATTCCGGCGAGCGAGGTCATGGTGATCGGGTACTGACCGCCGGTGGCTTCCAAGTGCCCGTCACGCGCCTGGTTTCTGGCCAGCCATTCAAGGCCTTTCCTCACGGACTCGCGGTAGTCCTGCGGGATATCCTCGGCGGGCGCGAACCCGGCGAACACCGCGCATAAAGTCAGGCCGATGGTCCACCTCATGGCGCGTTTCCTCTGCCCGGCAGGGCCTGGTCGCGGATGGCGGGCGCTCCTTGCGCCGGTTCATCCGTCACCTGGTGGCTGATGGTGTTCTGGGGGGAGACAAGGTCGAGGGTTCCCTTGCGGATGTCGATCCCGATCGACCAAAGCGGTTGCTGGCCCGGAGACTCCTTCTCGTAGAGCAGTTTGCCGGTGCGCTTGTCGAACGAGCGGATCGTTGTTTGCAGCATCCGTCCGTTGGGGTTGTTGGGAATGGGCCGGTTCGACCTGCTGGCCATCACCACGACGGGAACCAGTCCGATCGCCTCGGTGACGATGCTTTGCTGGTTGCACTGGGCCCGCCATGACAACTTGCCGGTCGCCTTGTCGAAAACATAGAGTTCGCCGTTGAGTTGACGGCAGTTGATTCCCGAAGCCGGAATGAATGCCGACTGGACTTGCGCTGCCGCGTCGGGCTGGCGATGAAGCCCGACAAACACCCTGGCACCGTCTGAAATCGCGAATGGCGAGGTGTCCTTGGCGTGCCTTGGGTCGACCTTGGTGACCATCGTTTCCTTACCCGTGCCAATATCGACAAGCCTGAGCGTTCCGTCGGCTTCGATGAGGCCGGTGAATGATTCGCCCTCGCACTGGATCACGGCGCATTCCGCGGGAAGGTCGCTGGTCCAGATGTCCCTCAGGGAAACAGCCTCGGTGAGCTTGAGTTTGCGCCCGTTCATCGACTCGTCGATCCAAAGCACCAGGCTGCCGGAAATTCTGATCTTGTTGGCAAGGATCGCGGAGCTGTCCGGAATGGGAACGGACGCGCCATCCACGGCCCGAATGCCCCTGACGGCGGAAGGCTTGCCTGAGGCCGGATCGAGTGAAGCCACGGCCAAGGTGAGTCCATCGGAAAAAACCTGCGAGTCGGATGGGATATCCTGTCGAACCCAGAGGGTTCGGCCTGTCACAGGGTCAACGGCCATCATGCCGTCCTTGGTGAGAAGGATCGCGGCATGCGCCAACAGGGGGCCGGCTTGCCCCATCCGCTGCCGATAGCCGTCCGGATGGACGAAATCAACCTTCAGGCCGTCGATTTCCAGCCTGCCGTTGATGGGTGAGGAACTGGCTGACGCCGGCTCACCCGGTTGGTTGAGATTCATGTCCCAAAGCACGCGCCGGCGGAGAGGGTCGATCGCGTACACGACATTTCCGGCGGAAGCCAGCATGATGTGGCCGACGGCCTGATAGGAAAACCTGGGATGGTTCATGAACGGGTTGATGTAATTGGAGTTGTTCAGCGCCGTGGACAGCATGTTGCGGCGGGCCAGCGATTCTGACATCCGCTCCTCGCCCGTGGCGCGGTCAACCAGGGTCAGGGTGTTGTAGCCCTGCGTCTGCTGGTTGAACTGGAACTGGACCATGTGGCGGGAGAAAAACGGCAGCATTTTTCCATTGGCCGCCAGGGTATGGGCCATCAGGTTCCTGCCGCCTCCCGGCTTGTCCACGACCTTGATCCTGCCGGCGGGAAACGAGTGTCCCGGGCCGTCCAGAAACGGAAGCAAACGGTGGTCGGTGGCGGCTTCCGAGAGCCTCGCCTTGCCTGATTTTCCATCGATCAGAAGATCTGGATACTCCAGGGCAAGCGTCGACAGGCAGGCCGCGGCATCGTCGGGTAGTTGCCTGGAAAGGTTGAGCTTGGCCAATTCCACAAGCGACCGGGCATGCTGCTCGGGGGTTGCGAGCGGCGGCCTGACAAGCTCCAACTGCTGTTCGGCGAGGGTCATCGCGTCGGCGCTTCCTTCAGCGGCCAGCCGGGCCGCCAGAAGGAGCCTGATTTCCTGTCCCGAACTGGAAAGGTGCCCAAACACCGTGGACAGGCCGCGCAATTCGTCCATCGGGGTGTTTGCCGCCTTGGCCTTTTCCAGCCTTTGGGCCACCTTGGCCTCCAGTTCGGTTCGTTTGGCCGGCGCCGCCTTGGCCATCATGGCCGAGACCCTGCCTTGGGCCCAAGTGTCGCTGGCGGCCATCAGCGAGGGTTCCTCGAGGACGGGCAGCAGTTCGGATCCGCCCAAGGTGGCGGCGACATCGACATAGGCGTCAAACGCCTCGGCGAGCCTGCCTTGGGATTCCCTGCCAGCCGCCAGCAGGCCCATGAAGGCGGCCTTGCGCCTTCGGGTTTCCTTCCTGGCATCGGCGGCCTGCGTCTCGGTGGCCATTGGCGCTGGAGACACCTCGCAGGCCGACTTGAATTCCTCGAGATATTCCTCGGCCCGGGTGAAGTCGCGCCGGGCCAACTCGCACATCGACTCGAAGAACTTCTCACGGGTTCGCTCAAGGATCTCGCTTGGAGGCTTGTTCCGCAGGGCCGTGGCCAAGTCCAGCACGGCCCCCATCCAGTCGCCCTTGTCCAGCCGAAGTTCACCCCTCTCCGTCAGACCCACGGGGTCGGCGGGATTCTTGCGGATCAGGTCGTCGATCTGGGCGAGCTTGGCTGAAAGCTGGGGGTAGACCGCGATCGAGGTGGAGGTTTGCGAGACCATGTCCCCGTCATGGAAAACCAGGTTGCCCGGTAGTGACTTTTTGCGAGAACGCGTGTGGGCGGAAATTTCTCCCTTGGCCACATCGATCACGCAGACTTCGGGTTCCTTCGCGGAACCAGCCTCCCGCAGCGGCAGGAAATACTGGTTGTCGCTTGCCGTTCCGAAGCCGGAAGGCAGGCCGGTGGAAAGTGTCCAGGCCACCTTGCCGGCCCCGTCGAGTTCCAACGCCCTGACGGCTTTCCTTCCAACAATGATGGCCTTTCCGGCCACGACACCACCGAGATAGAGGTCGTCATCCTGCCGCTTGTGGCTCCAAAGGCGGCTGCCATCGCGAAGGCTCACACAATGGATCGCGTCGGCGTCCGGCGCGGCAAAAACAACCTTGCCACCTGAAACAACGGGAGGAGTGACCTTCCAGCCGCCAAGCGCCAGGGGACGCTGGTTCATGCCTATCATGCGCCCGCCCCTGATGATCACCCTGCCGTTGGGAAGCGGCATCATGGCCTGGCCGGACGGGTCGGCGGAAGGCTCGGGGGAGGCGGCATACGGATAGGCCCACACAAAGCTGTTTCCAAGCAACTCGATGCCCAAAACAACCCCCGCGTTCGTCGGGCAGACAAGGATCCCATCGGCATAGGCGAGGTGGGCCGCCTGGATCTTGCGCGCCGGGTCGGCCTGAAGGCGGGTGCGCGTGGTGCAGAGGCGTTGCAAGCCGACCAGTGAACCGGATGCCGGGTCGAGTACCGCCAGCCTTAGTTCCTGCTGCTTCTCATTCAGTTGGTAAAGCCTGTCACCGACTGGCAGCGGGGGGCCAAGGAAGTGGGAATCGGCAAGCTCGCCCGCGGCCGGCCCTCTTCCTCCGGCAACCCAAAGAAGCTTGCCGGAGGCGAGGCTGTAAGCCTCGGTCCTGTTGTAAAGCAGGGCGTCGGATATGTCGGGGCCAAAACCGTTGTTGCCCATGCTTCCATCAAACGGGTTTCCCATTCCCTGCATCCCCGGCGGCGGAATCTCCAGGTCTACCACCGTGAAGACGCGCTTGGAGTCGCTGGAAAGCGTTCCGACCACGGAATTGGAGAACATCACCTCAGGGTTCTGGCGGCTTTGGACATATTGGGTCAGCCATTGCTGCACCACGGTTTTCTGGGCACCCTTGCTTAATAATCCACCCAAGCCCATCCGGTCGATTGTCCACTCAATCGGATTGGCCCACAGAACAGCCCCCGTTTTGAGATGCCTTGCCAGAATGCCGCCATGGCTCCTGTAAATCATCATCGGGGTGCGGGAGTTCTCATCACCGATCGTCAGGGCCAAGGGTTGGTTGGCGGGAATGGGCGCGGCCTGCCGTTCCTTGACCAGATAGTTTTCTCCATCCTCAAGAAACTTCTTGGTGTCGTTGACCAGTTCGCCCGGCAGCGTGATTGATTCCCGGTGCTGGACTGGAACGAAACGGCGCTCAAGCATGGTGGCTTCGGCGGGCCAGCGAGGTTCCAGGAAGGGCGTGCCGCCTAACGACTGGGCTGAACGACGGGAATCACCGCCGACAAGGGTCCAGTCCTGAACTCCCGAATCCCGGGGAGGGGATGACTTGGCCAGGGCTGCCTTCCAGTCATCCGCGGTTCGGCCCTCGCCGATCAAGGCGATTTTTTGGCCACCGCGACGCGAAAGCCTTTGCCAAGCCACCTGCTCGCCACCGGAGTCTCCGGCGCGGCGCATGGCGACGGCGGCCTTGAGAAGCGTGGAGCCTGTGAGGCCGGCATTGTCATCCGGGTCGGCTTGGAGAAGTTTGTCGAAGCACAGGCTGGCGGCCAGGTCGTTGCCTCGGTCCAGATAATAGGTGCCCAATGAAATTGCCGCTTCCCGTCCCGCGGGGGTGTGAAGGAAACTCCGCATGATCTTGGCCAACAGTTCGAGATTGCCGTTTTCGCGGGCTTCCTTGAGCATGCCCCGGGCCTTCGGTTCCTGGGCGGTTTGGTACAGATCCAAGGCTTCCTTGGGAAGACGCGCGACCAACGCGTTGGCCAGAGACCTCACACTCAGGTCGGGGCTGCCCAACTTGAGCCCGGGAACAGCCTCCGAAAGCAACTTTTTCAGTTCTGGTGAAATCCTGATGAACACATCCTCCCGCGTGTCAATGAGCGATTGGAGGATCGTCGTGGCCTGGGCCCATTCCTTGGTCTTGATGTAATCGAGGGCGGCTTCCAGCCTGCGGGTGGTGTCGGGGTCGCGCGGGAGTTCCACGACGGGCTCCCCGGAGGTATCTCGTGGGACGCCGGGAATCGGCATCGGGAAAGGCACGGGTTGAACCAGCCCCGGCTTGATCTGAATTTGGACTTGGGCATGTGCCGCCAGGCCAGCCATGAGGGCGATGATGGCCATTGCCAAGGCGATCCATCGAAAACGGATGATGGTTGCGAGACCCGATTTCACAGCCATGCCCGTGATCCTCCCTGATGCGGCATGGGCCACTGGGACTCCATGTGAGGATTTCGAGAACATAGGCATTGTGCCACCCCTGTTTTCCGTCAGCAAGCTGGAACGTGGCGACACCGTGATTTCCTTCCTGTTTAATGTTAGGACGAATCATCGGCTCGAATTGTCTCACCGCGCGTCCGGCGCCGGGGGATTCGTGAAGAGACCCAGCATTCCTCTTGAAGTTGTCAATGCCGGCGGCGGGCACCATGGGCCTGTTGACCGGGGAACCTCGCGCGCAACGGCGGGCAGGAAAACCAGAACCTTTCGCCCCAACTACCTCTCCTTCTCAGGCTCTTACCAATGCAATCTTTCATGCGCGCATTGCTGTGTTCCGATTGAGTGGCCTGACCGCTTGCCGATACCTGTCGCCATGAGGTTTCTGGAGGATGCCCATGAACATGGCATCAGGATGCTCGGATTGACGGGAGGCGAACCGTTTCTTTACCCGGAATTCGTTCAGGCGATGGTTGCCAGGGCCGCCTCGCTTGGATGGAGGTTCGACACGATCATGTCGAACGGGGTCTGGCACGATGGTCCAAGCCACCTTGAAAGCATTCTTGGACCACTGGCGGAAACGGGATTCACAGGCAAATTGGGACTCAGCCTGGACAAATTCCATGGCAGGCAGACGGCAAAAGCGGCTGAATTCTGCCGGGCGGCGCGCAAGGTTTTCCGTCGGGATTCGATCATTTCGGTTTCCTACGCCAGCAGGGCGCCTGAGGAAGGCTTGGAATCCGCGTCCCGACTCGCCGACGAACTGGGCTTGGTCATCGAATGGTCGTCACTATTGGGCCGAAGGCTCATGGTCGGCCCCGACTTCACCATCACCGTGAATTGGAACCATTTGGCTCCGGTGGAACGGGCTGAAAAGCTGACGGGCGCCTGGGATGGTTGCTGGTTTGCGGAAGATTATTGCGAAGGTCCGGGACAGGCTTTCATCGTGACTCCCAAGGGAGAGGTGAAGCCTTGCTGCGGCTTCGCGTCCGACCTCGACCAACTGACCATCGGCAACATCCATCACGACACAGTCGCCACCATTATCCGTAGGGCGCGCCGGCATCCCGTTGTGGGCCGTATCTTCCGTCACGGACTCTCGTCGATCCGTGAACAAGTGGAACGGGATCATCCGGGCGCCCTGCCGGGCAAAACCAGCAATCATTGCTTTTTTTGCTGGTATTCCCTGACAAGGGGACTTGTTGAAGGAGCCGCCGGCCACGGAGGCAAGGTTGGGGCGTGGAAATAAAGATTCGGCCCCGGATGTTATTGGGAATTTTGCCTGTTGGTTTGCGTCTGAATCATGTTCCCGCATCGTGGAGTCGCCCGACGGCTTTTCGGGAGAGCGCGCTGATGAAAGGCAAACGGTTCGCTTTCACCCTCATTGAGTTGCTCGTGGTCATCGCCATCATCGGCATCCTGATCGCATTGCTGGTGCCGGCCGTGCAAAAGGTGAGGGAAGCGGCCAACCGGATGTCATGCCACAACAATCTCAAGCAACTGGGGTTGGCGGCTCATTCCTACGAGTCTTCCCATGGCAGGCTCCCCCCCGGATGTCTCGGCGCCAAACCGTCAGACAGTTACCTTGCCCCGGGATTCCTGAACTTTCCCTATGTCAGCAGCCTCGCGCTGCTTCTGCCCGGCTTGGAGCAGGAGTCGCTGTTCAAGTCGATGAACTTGCAACCCATCATTGGCGCCACGGGGCCGATGTGGTCATCCGTGCCGGCGATCAGCACGGCGGCACAGGCACAGCCGACCGTGTTCCTGTGCCCATCAGACACGGCAAGGTCAAGAAACGACCGTGTTTTCATGTACGATTATGCGCTCAAGCTGCCCGTGGCTCTTCCTGGAACTCCCCAGGCGCTGGTGACGGCCATCTTTTCCACACCCCCAACGGGAAATCCGCTGGGAAGGACCAACTACACGGGCGTGGGTGGAATTGCCGGGGGCGGGATAGGGGCCAACACCGATTCATCCGCGGGAGTCTTTTTCAGTCAATCGATGACGCGGCTTTCGGACATTATTGACGGGACATCCCAAACGGCCATGTTTGGTGAAATCCTGTTTGACAGCCTTGTTTCAACGGCTGGAAGCTCCAGGTCGGCGTCGTGGATGGGGGTTGGCTGGGTGGGCACTCCCTTGGGCATCGACCAGACGGGGGCCTGGAACATGTTTTCAAGCCGTCACTCCGGCGCCGTGGGATTCGCTTTCGTGGATGGTTCCGTGCGGACGCTCAAGGCCGGAGTCACCCCGGCTCAATTGCAGGCTGTCATGGGAATGGCCGATGGCTCATCATGGATGCCCGATTGATTTTTTGACCAAAACCTTTACTGCCAGCATCTGAATTGAACGGATTTGAGCGGCCGGCTATGGGTGCTTGATCAAGTGTTAAGTCTGACTTGGCAATGCTTTGTGAAATAATTTGAAAATCTTTGTAAAAACTTGATTTTTGACAAAATTGGAATTATGAATTTTTGATAAGGATTTTTGCTCCCTCCCCAAATCCTTGTTGTTTTGTCATTTATTTATATGGAGTACCACGCCATGAGCGTCAGCCATGTTCGTAGGGGAGCTTTCACTCTCATTGAACTGCTGGTTGTTATTGCCATTATCGCCGTTCTTATAGGCCTTCTGGTTCCGGCGGTGCAAAAGGTGCGGGAAGCCGCCAACAGAATGACCTGCACGAATAATATGAAGCAGATTGGCTTGGCCGTTCACAATTATGAGAACAGCCGGCAGCATTTACCGCCCAGCATGACCAACCGCGGTGTTTCTGTTTTGGTTTTATTACTCCCGTTCCTCGAGCAGGAGGCCGCCTATCGCATCTGGGAACCAACTTTCACCACCGCCGGGGCTAGTTGGTGGGGTTCGAACCTGCTGCCGGTTCTGCCCGCCTATGGTTCGACTCCTCCCGCCGGCACACCCTTCGCGAACGCTAACTCGATCAAGACCTTTGTTTGCCCCTCGGCACCTGATCACAATTCTGCCAAAAACATGGCCCAAGCTAGGATCTTCGGGACTCAAGGTAAACATTATCCATCTGGAGGTCTATGGGCAAATCCTCCATCAACATATTATTTCACCACTAATG
>JAGWVO010000133.1 GCA_018970845.1 Planctomycetota bacterium | reverse complement strand
CGCAGGTGAGAAAGTCAGTCTGTCACCTTAAAGATGAAACCGCTTTGATTATCGAACGATCTGCGGCTTGCCGGTAAGGACCGACTGGCATTCAACTTGGCACATCGCCAAGGCGTCACGAGCCAATTGAGCCGAAAGGGCTTCCGGCACCGTGCCGGATTTCACGCCATCAGTGGCGGCCTGAAGTTCGGCCGTGAAGGCGTTCACCGGATCCCCGCCCCCCGGCAGTTTGGGCACCTTCGGATTTTTGCCGGTGCCATAAATGGTAAAGGGCACGCCACCCGAATGATGCGCCAGCGTGGCTTTCTCGAGATAGATTTCAAAACCGTGCATGAAGGGCCGGCTCGGCATGGATGAGTCGCCGCTTGAGCAGGAGATTGCCGGACCGTTGTCTCCGTAGATGTATTGGGTTGTCAAATACCGCACGATCTCATTGAGATCGGTAATTCCATTGGAAAACAGACGCCCCGGCACGCCGGCAATCAATCCGATGAAATGCGCGTCGTGAATGTGGAGGTCGATGGCCGGACCGCCCGTCTTGGCGCTGTCCCCGATGTTTTCCGACCAATCAGGCTTTGAAATCACCCGGCTGAAATGGGCTCCCACCAACCGCCCATGGCTGCCTTCGGCAATGATGGCCGCGGCGGCGGCAAACTCAGGGAAAAATGGGAGAACATGGGCCACCATGAGCATTTTTCCGGCTTTTTTTGCCGCGCTGATCATCTGGTCCGCTTCACGGACATTAAGCGCGATGGCTTTCTCTACCAAAACATGCTTTCCAGCCTGCAAGGCCTTGATAGCCATATCTGCGTGCTGGTCGGTGGGGGTACAAATATCAACAAGATCAATCTTCGGGTCATCCAAAAGCGCCTGATAATCGTCATAGGCATGTATCCCGGCCAAGTTCATGACTTCGCCGGCAGGGCCGAAGTTGCCCTGGATGCCCCGCCAGTCACCGGCGCGCTTGCGGGGATCACGGCTGAAAAGCGCTGTGACTTTGGCACCCTTGAGCTTGCGGGCCGCAAGGAAGTGAATCATGCCCATGAAGCCGATGCCCGCCAAACCTATCCTGATCATTTCCGCGCCCCCGGTTTCAAATCTTGGTTGTTTGGATGCTACCCGGCGGTGGCCCGCTGTTGAATCCCGTCCATTGCGAGGGCAGATGGATTGCCAATCGGGCCGGTCGTGCCGGTTGTATGGCCTGAGTGCGGCAATCAATCTTTCCGATAGGGATGGATCATTGAATTTGTCGACGGACACCCCTCAGCCATGGTCGATTCCACCGATGGGATCATCCGCGCCCACAGGGTGCGGTGCGTCCATCGATTGGGAGCCGGCAATGCTGAATCCGCTGAAACCGCTCATCGCAACCATTTTGGCAGTACAGGTTTGCTGCGTGGCCGAGGCGGGTGGAAGTCTCTTTTTCAAGCCGGCCAAGCCGAAACCGGCCCAAGAGCGCGTTCCTGAACTCATCAACTTGCTGCGCACGAACGCGGATGAATCCATCCGGGCGGACGCGGCCGAGGAACTTCGCCAGTTCGATCCCGCTCTTTTTCCTGAAATCATCCCTTCTCTGGTCGATTCCCTGCTGACGGACAAAAAAGCCGGGGTTCGGGCGGAATGCGCCTCGTCATTGGGAAAACTCAAGGGCGTTCATGCGAAGGTCGGGCAGGCTCTCGAGCACGCCATGGCAAACGATTCATCCATGCGCGTGCGACTCCAATGCCGGAGTTCCCTTTTCACCTACCAGCTATCGGGGTACCGGAGCACGGGAAAACCCACGGCCATGGTGCAGACAACCGAACCCCCCATCGCCAATGCCGTCGCCAACCAACCCGAACCACCCCGACAGGTGATCATGCCCGCGGGAAGGCCGACTCCGCTCCCGGGCCAGCCGCTCGAAAAGCAGAATTCCGAAAAGCAACCGCGCGGAATACTTCCCGGCATCGGTTCCTGGTTCCGAAAGTCGGAAAGCCCTGCCGCGGCGAGGCGGGAAGCCCAGCCCGCGCCAGTTTCACCCGGCGAACCGGTGGACGGGCCCGAATTGGGAATGCCTCGCTAGGCGACAATTCAAATCCATGGCGAGAAGGCGCACCATGATCGACACCATCACGAGGCCATCAACATGAATCGCCGCCACCATACGGGCCGATCCGCCAAGTGGTCCCGACCTCTTGCGGTGGAACGCCTGGAAAACCGCGATGTCCCATCAACCCTTTCGGTGGTCGGGCCGCTTTCCGGAACGGCCCTCTCGGGGCCGGTATCGACGGTGAACAACGGCCGGGAGTTCGTCGGCGTTGGGGACACCGTTTATGTGAATGCCACCACGAGCCAAACAGGCGCCGAACTATTTCGAGTTCAAGGCTCCTCACTGGCATTGGCCGCCGACATCCTTTCTGGTTCAGGTTCATCCAATCCTCGGAAACTGGTCGCCGCTGGCGACAGGGCGTTTTTCATCGCCACCGATTCAACAGGCGACGCGCTTTACATGGCGTCGACAACGACCTCGACACCGGCCGGTTCCAATACACCTGTTACAACCACCACGGTTACTCGAGTCCCGGGTTCCCCCGCTGATGTCTCCAAAATCGCGGCAGTAGGCCGCAATGTTTTCATGATCACCAGATCAGGGGTCGGCGTTCTCCGAACGGCTTACGACGGCAACGGAAATCCGTCTGTCCAATCGATCACCAATGTGACCGACCCGGTTTCAAGCGGCGATGTCGCCAGTGAGCTTTTCGATCTCCAGGACATTATCCCGGTTGATGGAAAACTGGTGCTCACCCGTAGTTCCTCCGCCGATGACACCTCGCTCATTGAGTTGTTCCCCGGCGTCGATGATTCCGCCAATGCCACATTCACGGGCAGGAAGACCTCCATCACAGGCGCCTCCGGCATCAGCAACCTCACTCCCGTGGGTGCGCGGATGTATTTTCACGCGGCAACTCCGGCAGGAAATATCCTCACCGTGATGAACCCCGACGCGACGGTCGTTCCGCTATTGCCCCCGGGAACGACATCAGGGGGAACCCTTTCGGCAGTTGACAAGTTTGTGTACTTCGCGGGCACGCAAAACCAACGCACCGAGCTTTGGCGAACGGACGGAACCGTCTTGGGAACCGCGTTTTACCTTGATATCAACGGACAGGTTTCATCCTCACTTGATCCAGTAGCGGGCCTGAAGAACTCCGCCGTTCTCGACAACACCTTGTTCCTGGCGGCGGATTTCGCCCAATCCTCCGGTCGAACCCAAACCTTTTCCAACCCGACTCCGTACGCGATTCCTGACGCCACAGGCTCTGCCCCAGTCGTCAATGGCTCGGTGATTTCCCCCATCCTTGTCAACCAGGACTTTTCGATCAACGCCATCCGCGTCAGGGTGAACATCACTCACGCGACCGTCAGCAACCTTCGCCTTGACCTGAATTTCCTTCCCACCGGACAAACCGCCACGCAGACGGTCACGCTGTTCGACGGGCAGGGATTTGCCGGCGACAACCTTGTGAACACCTTGTTCGATGATTCGGCCACGGTTTCCATCACGACGGGAGTCGCCCCCTTCACGGGTTCATTCAGGCCCCTCAATCCGCTGTCCGTGCTCGCAGGACAAAGTTCCCGCGGCAACTGGACGCTGACCGTCACCGACAAGGCGACGGGGGACACGGGAACGCTTAACAACTGGTCGCTCGAGGTCATTCCCCGAGCACCCCAAGGCGTTGAATTGGGAGCCTTGAAATTCGACCTGGCGGGCGACCTTGTGAGCAAGTCCGTGTTCGAGCTTGCCCCGGGAACCATCGGATCCGATCCGCTCAGGCAAATTCCCAGAAGTTCCAATCCGGCCAACTTGACCGTTTCCAACGGCAGGTTGTTCTTCACGGCGGACATCCCGCAGGGAATCGCCGGGTCAAGGACCGACCTTTGGACATCCGACGGCACGACCGCCGGCACATTCATGGTCAGCAGCCCCGTCGCGAACTCGTCACTGTCGGCGCCTTCCCAGCTCACCTCCGTGGGCAACAACCTGCTTTTCAATGCCACAAATGCCTCCGGAGCCGGCATTTACAACCTTTCCACCAGCTACACTTACACTCCGGGACTTTTGTCACCTTCCATTGCTCCGACCTCAGGCAGCCTCACCTCGCTCAACCAGAACGCCTATTTCATCTCCGATGGCGACTTCTTCACCTCGGATGGAACCGCCGCGGGCACACGCCCCACCAGTTCGACCCAACCCGCGTATGCCGCTCTTGACAACACCCTGCTGGCCTTCAACGACTCGTTGATATTTTTCAAATCCGATGGCGTTTACAAGACGGATGGAACCGATGCCGGCACGCCATTGTCGCCCACGGCGCCATGCCCGCCATCAGTTTCCCTCAGTTCACCGAAAGTTGTTGGGCGCCTCAATGGACGCCTGCAGATCGCCGATGGATCCAACCTTTTTGAATATGACGGTTTAGCCAATCTCAGGGTTGTCTCCGCCAGTTATGCTGCTCCTGCTTCCGGGCAAGGGCCGGGACTGGCTGGCATCAATGGCAACCTCGTTTATGCCAAAAGCGGCGTGGGCCTCGTTTCGCGCGGGCTTTTCGACCCGTCGGAAACCACGCTGCTGGGAACCCAGGAACCGGTTCGAAACATCATCGCCTCCGCTGGCGGAATCGTTTTTCTTTTGGGCGACGCCAGTGCGGCGGGACAAAGCCGGGTGGTTTTCACAAGGGGTTCGGGAGCGACCGTTACACTCTATCAGTCATCTCCCACAGAGACGATTCCCGGTTCGTTCGTTTTCAGCAACGGCAGTCTTTTCTTCAACACCCAGACGGCAAGTTCGTGGATTCCCAAGGTCATCAAGGTCGGCAACCCGACGCTCGATCCGAACCTCAATCCCACTGGCTTTTCCGTGCTGCCCGTCGCGGCAAGTGGAACGCCGGCAACATTGACCCTGGCCAACACCCAAAACGGATTGGAACGGGAAGGAGAAGCGATCCCCTTCATTGGAGGAGCCATCCTTTCCTTGGGCGGCAACCTGGTCAATGGCCAATCCAGCGTCCCCACCGGAAACGAACCTTTCGTCATCAGCCAGGATGGGGTGCTCAGCCTTGTGGCCAACATCAGTCCGAACCCGAATGTCCCGAGCAACAATCCGGACTCGGATCCCGGCCAATTCCTCGCAGCGAACGGGTTGGTGTATTTCTCGGCGGATGACGGATCAGGCAGGGAGATTTATTATTACGACACGCAGGCAAGGCAGGCTGCCAGGCTGATCGATGTGAACACCAATTTCGGCATCTCCTCGAATCCGACCGACCTCACCCTTTCCGGCAACACCTTCTACTGGTCGGCCGAGCCATCGGCTTTCAGCCCCCGCCTCTACGCGAACCTTCCCGACCCGATCCTCCCACCCGTCGGTTCCATAAGGCGCCTGGCGCCCGCCAATGAGGTGATCACATCAACAGGGACAACCCCCGTCGCCACATTCATGGTCAGGTTCAATGTTCCAGTCGATCCGGTTTCCGTGGATGTCGGCGATTTCCTACTATCCAAGTCCTCCACCCTTTCGGCCGGAACGATCCTGAATGTTCGGCAAGCCAACGCGGGCACGCAGGATTACACCGTGCAGGTGGACCTTGGCGGTGCCAATCCAGGTTTCGGCACCCTTGGTCTTCAGGTTTCCGCTTCCGCCAAGTTCTCATACGCGGGCAACACCATTTCCAGCTTTGGCGGTTTCCAGGCCGGTGAAACCTATGCCGTGAATCCGCCCAAGCCAACCCTCGTTTCCCTCACACCGCTCTCCCCGACTGGTTCCGGCACCACCAACTCGGCCAATGTCTCTTTCAAGGCGACATTCAGCACCGCTATTGACCCGACCACCGTCAATTCCAATGACTTTGATGCTCTCGGCACCGGCAACCTGGTCACCGGAACGCCATCCGTCCTTCCTTCCGGTTCCGGCTCAACGGAATTCATCATCACGCTTCCAATGGTTTCCGGCCAGGGAACCGCGAGCCTCGCGCTGAAGGCCAACCCGACGATACTCAGCTACGAGAACCAACCTTACGATTCCGGCGTGGCCGTGCCCTCAACAAGCGGATTCTCAATCGACCTGGTCCGCCCGAGTCTGTCTCAGGTGAATCGATTCTCGCCCTCGAACTCGGAACTTGGCCAATCCACGGCGGTCTTCGCCGTCAAGTTCAGCGAAGCAGTGGCGCCCTCGACCGTGAACGCCACTTCCACTTTCCGCACCAGCCTGGGTTCCATCCTCGGTGTCGCGCAATCTTCAAGCGACACCTGGCTTGTCACCGTGACCGGATTGCCTCAATCGGGCACGGTCGCCCTGTCCATGAACCCTTTCGCCAGCGTCACCGACATTTATGGCAATTCCATCGACACCACCATCTCCCCATCACTGAACCAGACCTACACCATCAACCCCGCTCCGCAACTGCTTTCAGTGGCGCCCACCACATTGCCGAATCCCAGGGCCACCAGCGTCGTCTTCACGGCCACATTCTCCAAAACCATCAACTCCGCTTCCGTGACAGGTTCCGATTTCATGTTGGTCACCACGGGTGGAGTGACGGGCACCATCGCCTCGGCTAGCGTCAGCGGGAGCACTGTCACGGTGACAGTCAACGGATTGCGGGGCGCCGGCACTCTGACGGTGAACACGGCGCCGGGCGCGACGATCCTTGACAGTTCCGGAAACAACATAGTCACGCCGACAGTGGCTCCGACCTTGGGCACTTTCCTTCTCAATCCTCCCGTCTCGACGATTGTCAACAAACCGGTGCTCCTCTCCCAGGCATCACCGGGAAGCAGCAATCTCATCGAGGTTCGGAGAGGCCTTTTCAGTTCCACGCTCGCGCCGTTTCCGTCCAATTATCGAAACGGTGTCGTGGCGGCCACCGGCGATTACAACGGCGATGGTGTGGCCGATGTGATTGCCGTCGCCCGCCAAGGACTGAGTGGACTCGTTTCGGTATTCGACGGAACCAACGACCAGGTGATCGCCTCATTCGCCTCATTCCCGGGATTCGCAGGTCCGCTGAATGTGGCAAGCGGTGATTACAACGGAGATGGCGTCGCTGAGATTGCCGTTGGTGTCGCCGGAAGGGGCGCGGCCATCATCAAGGTGTTCGCTTTCCAGAATCCCTTCCCCATCGCCTCGTTCAATGCCCTGCCGGGCTACAACGGGGGCGTCTCCCTTGCCATGGCTGATGTGACGGGCGACGGCAAGGCGGATATCGTGACAGGCACCCAGGGAGGCACGATCACCCGAGTCCGCGTTTTCAGCCAAGGGGTTCTCGTTCAGGACTACAGGCCGATCGACATGCTCTCGAGATCAGCCATCCTGGTCACAGCCGGGGATCTGGACGGCGACGGCAAGGCCGAAGTGATCGTCTCGGGCGCGGCGGGAGCGAATCCGTCGGTCACCATTTTCAATGGCGCCCGACCCGGTCAGGCCATTGGCAGTTTCTTCGCCTTTCCGGTCAACAACAGGTCCGGGGTCACCGTTACCGTCGGCGACCACGATGGCGATGGGCGGTTGGATATTTACACCGCCTTCGCCTCGGGGAATTCGTCGCTTGTCAAGGTGTTCAACGGCAGGAACCTCAGGCAGGTTGACTCCTTCTTCTCGCTTCTCTCTGGCCCGATCAGGCTTTCATGAAACCGGTCCTCGGATGGATCCTCGCGACCGCCACGCTGATCCAATTCGGATCGGCGGGTACGGTTCGCGCGGAAACGCTCGATTACGACATTCTGATTGATGGCACTCGATCGGGTTTCCTGTTCCGGACGGTCACGCGAAACAGCGACGCGTCCACCCGGATCGACACAAGGGCCTCGATGGTCTTCAGGTTCCTGTTTCTTTCGTTTCGCTACAGCTTTCAAGGTTCGGAAACCTGGCGCGAAGGGCGGTTTCTGTCGGCGGTTGGTGAATGCGACGATAACGGAACCCGTCACAGTGTCTCGTGGAACGCCACTCCGTCCGGCGGAACTGTTTCACGCAACGGAAAAACGATGCACTTGGAGCGAGCGCCCTGGCCGACAAGCGCCTTCGCACCGCCGACCGGGGAGGGAACCCATCAAACTTTGGATCCAGACACGGGACTGTTGCGGATGACATCGATGTTCAAGTCGGGCCAGGATACGATCTTTCTCGATGGGAAGCCGGTTGCGGCGACGGTCTGGAAAACCGATTTGCCGGGTGAAGCGCGGTTTTGGTTTGCCAACGACGGCACCCTTCTTCGGCAGTCGTGGCGCGAACAAGGCAGGACGATCGACATCCGAATACGCCGGGCCGGTGGCAACTGACCTTGTCCCCGGAATCCATGCTCGACTATCGCAATCGAGTGTTTTGGCATGGAGGATCGACCATGAACAGTCGCGCGGCTTTGCTGAAGGAACTTCTGGCCATCATCGAGGATGATCTTGGCACGGCTCCCGCCGGGATTACCGAGGCTTCCAACCTCCGTGAATCCTTAGGAATGGATTCCGTCGACATGATTACTGTGATTTCACGAGTGGAGCAAAATTACAGGATCAGGATGAGCCATGAAGAGTTGGCCAAATTGGAAACGGTCAGTGACATACTCGACATGATCGCCGTCAAATCCTCTGAAAACCCAGTCGCCAAGGCGGCCTGAAAATATCCCAAGGCCGGGTTTGCGTTAAGCGGGTCAAGCGGCCCGCTTTTTTTCATGCAGGCTCCCAAGGGCGCTCGCCACCGATTCCGCCAGGCCAAGGACATCCGATTCGCGGTGATTGGAGTTCACCTGCAACCGCAGCACGGCCCTGTGGTACTCAACAGCCGGGAATGTGACCGACTGGACATAATATCCGGCGTCGAACAAGGTCTTTCCGGCCCGCAACGCGTCCTCCTCATCGCCTACCAGAACCGTCACGATCGGGGTTCCGCCGCCCAAGCAACTGATTCCTCGTGCCGCGAGTCCCTCGACAAGCAGGCGAATGTTCCTGCCCAGCAATCCCGACAGCCGCGTAAACTCGGCTGATTCCATGATGTCGCAGGCCTCG
>JAGWVO010000132.1 GCA_018970845.1 Planctomycetota bacterium | reverse complement strand
AAGGGGCCGGAACCATCGGTTCCGGCCCCCCGCTTTTTCATCCCGTCAGGTTACCAGCGGATGATGAAGTCGGCCGCGGCGGTGAAGAGGCCGTTCTGTCCGCTATAGGCCGCTGTCGTGCCGTTGTAGTCGTAGCGGAACTCGGGACGCAGCCAGAGGCCATCGGTGGCCTTCCACACGGCACCCAAGGTGTAGGTGGTGTAGATGCCCTCATAGCCCGTGCGGTAGCCCTTGTTGTCGTCGAACACTTCGAACCGGAAGGTGCTCGCGAACGAGTCGGTCCAGGTGTAGGTGAAGTAGTTCACGAAGCCGTACCATGTGGCGTTGCCTTCGAAGTTGCGGGCGGTGGCACCATCCCGCTCGAAGATCGATACGCCGGAGATGCCGTTCTGCAAGCTGTACATGACATCGAGCAGGTAGTTGAACTTCTCGGTGAAGTTGTGGCTGAACTGGAATTCGAACACATCGTACTGATTGTTGGTGCGGAGGTACTGGTTGAACTCGGCGGAACCCAGCGTGGTGTTGAAGGCCAGGTAGGTGGTCTTGTCGGTGTTGTCCCACCGGACGCCGCCGAGGTAGGCGGGGTTGCCGGCCGGCCCGAAGAACACATCGTTACCGGCGACGATACCGTTGGCGATGGTCCAGTTGTCGTTCAGCTTGGTCGTCGCCAAGCCGCCCGAGTTGGTGAACGGGTTGTTCATGAAGGTCAGGGCGCGGCTGACCACCCTGTTGCCCGTCGGGTCGATCGTCTCGTTGAAGATGATCGTCGCGAAGCGGCCGACCTTCACATCCGTCTGCAGGCCAGGCAGGTAGCCTTGGACATAGAACTCGGTCGGGTCAACACCATAGGTGTTGGGAAGGCCGTTGTTCATCCTCAACTGGCTGTCGGCCAGGTTGTTGGAGAGGGTGAACCGGTAGTCGGAGCCGGGAAGGATCGTGTAGGACTTGAAACCCCAGTTGAACTCATCAGAGGACGAGTCGATCGCCTTCTCGATGATCAGGGCGTTCTGCTCGAGCAGGAACTGGTTGGCCAGGTAGTTCATGGCCATCGGCAGGTTGTTCTTGGGAGCGGTGCTCGCCGTGAAGTTGCCGTTGGTCAATCCCTTGATGACGATGCCGTTGCGGTCGAGGCGGTCACCGAAGGATGTTCCGCTCAGCAATTCCATGAGGAGTTGCTTGTCGCCGGAGGCGGGAGCGGGCTCCTCCTCCTTGATTTCCAGCGGATTGGCCGGCTGGGTGTTCTGAACCGGAATGATGCGGGGAATCGCATCGTTGGCCGGAAGCGGGGCGGGAGCCACAACCTGACCCGCCGCGAGAGCGCCACTCAAGCACCATGAAAGCCACATAGAGCGAGACCTCCCTGTCATGGCGCGAGGCGCGCCATTGAATTGGATGAGACAGGCAGCGTTGTGGGAGAGAAGCCTGGTGAACGCCTCCTGCGTGTCACGCTTCTGCTATCGGTGAGAAGTTATGAGGAAGAGCCTTGGAAAGCTGAAAATCATGCGAGGAAAGCGGGCCGTGTCGCCTTAACTTCCTTTCAACTGAAGAAACAGAAACATCTTCACCAAATTACCCAAAATTAAAAAAGCGGGAGCGCAAGCCCCCGCAACCAAAATCAGAAATTGGGAGTCAACTCGCCTGCTTGGGCGGTTCGGCCAAAAGTTTTCCGAACTTATACCTTCCGCTGGTTCCCCCGATGGCGGCTTTCAATCCATCGAGGTCAAACTTTTCGCCCGGCTTAACCTTGAACCATACCTGCTGGGTGGACCTGCTGGCACCCAGGGTTTCCGAGTCGATCCATGCCACCTTGCTCAGTGCCGACCGCACCTTGTCGGGGCAGGAAAGTCATGTCATTCCCTGAACAGTGGCCACATAACCGTCAAAGCCGCTGGGCGGGGCTTCGGCAGCCCCTTCTCCGCAACCGGCCAGCACGACGGCCGCGCCAAGAATCACGGCCAATCCCAAAAATCTCATGCGTGTTCTCCAGTGGTCGCATGGCCGGAAACCAACTTACCGGCTCAAGTCAATTCTAGCTCAGCGCCCACCGGGCGCGGCGTATTTCTCCAACCATGAAAAGACCTCCTTGTGCCAATACTCCGAGTTGCGGAGCTTGAGCACCCAATGGCCTTCGTCGGGGAAGTTGATGAACCGGCTCGGCACTCCCAGCCGTTGAAGCGTCGTGAACAACTGATGCCCCTCGCTCACCGGCACCCGAAAGTCGAGGTCGTTGTGGATGATCAGCATGGGAGTCTTGAAATTCGCCGCCAAACGGTGGGGCGAATGTTTCTCGTAACTTTGCCTGTTCGGCCCCCAGGGGGGACCGCCATGCTCCCATTCGTCAAACCAGAGTTCCTCGGTCGTGGCGTACATCGACTCGAAGTTGTAGACACCACAGTGGGTGATGAGAGTCTTGAACCGGGTGGTGTTTCCCTGGAACCAGTTCATCATGTAGCCGCCGAAGCTGGCGCCGGCACTCGCCATCCTTTCGCGGTCGATGAACGGGAGTTTTTCGACGGCATCCATGCCGGCCATGAGGTCGCGGTAGCATTTGCCGCCCCAATCGCCGGAAATCTCGTCCACGAATTTCTGGCCGAAGCCCGTGGAGCCGCGGGGGTTGGGGCAAGCCACCACATAGCCGCGGGCCGCCCACAGGGACGGGTTCCACCGCCAGCTCCATCCATCCTCCCAGGCGCCCTGCGGACCGCCATGAACCAGATAGACCAGCGGCCATTTTTTCGCGGGGTCGAAGCCGGGAGGCTTGAGAAGCCACATTTGCATCGTGGCCCCCTCGACAGGCACCGACAGCGACTCGGGCCGGGGCAGGTCGAGGGATGACAGGAGCTTGGCGTTGTGCGTGGTCAGGAGGCGTGGTTCCTGTTTGCCCGGCTCATACACGGCAACCTCGGCCGGCCTGTTCATGCGCGCCTCGGTCATGCCCAGCACCCGGCATGACGAATCGGCTGAAAGCGATCCGAGCATTCCCACCGGCCCGCAGAGCCTGACCGGTTCCTTGCCCGCGGAGGCCTTGTAGAGGGAGTTGCCGCCGTTCTCCTCGACCTGGAAAAGAACCTCGCCCGCCGGAGCCGTGACGAAAGCGTCGACGGACCGGTCGAGGTTCCTGGTCAGTTCGACCGGCTTGCCCCCAAGGCTGCCATCAGGGCCGCAGGGCGCTTGGAAAAGTTCCCATTTATCGGCCTCGAATCCCGCGCGGCGCTGCGCCCTGAAGACAAGGGCCTTGCCATCGGGCGTGAAGGCCGGGGCGCCTTCCGCGCCCGTGCTTCCGGTTCCCAGCGCCGGCCAAGCCGTCGCGCCGCCGGCGACGCTGACCCGGCAAAGCTCATGGCGCGTGTTCCAAGCCTCGTCCCGGGCCGGAACCGCCGTGAATACCAGCCATTCGCCATCCGGACTGAAGGCAAAGTCGTCACCGCCTGAAAAGGTGGATGAAGTGGGGTAGGCGTCGCGGTCGCCGGGCGTGACATCCTTCGGCTGCGATGCCTCGAGGGTCTCGGGATCAAACGAGCAGACGAAAAGGTGCTGGCGCCTGTCCTCCACATACTCGTCCCAGTGCCGGTAAAAAAGCCGGTTGAAGACCTTGGCCTTGACGGGGCTTTTCTCGGCATCCTCCTTGCGCTTGCGGTTCAACTCGTCGCTTTGGGCGAATGGCTTGTCGCTGTATTCGGGCCACACCGAGGAAACGAACGCGATCTTCCTCCCGTCATTCGACCAAACCGCCGAGGAGGCCTCGGTGCCGATGGTTGTGACCTGCCTTGCCTCGCCGCCCGAGACGGGAATCACCCATAGCTGGTTGTCACCGCCGCGGCTCGATTCAAACAGGATGAGTTTCCCGTCGGGCGACCATCGGGGCCGGCGGTCGCGCTTGGCCGACCTTGTCAGGGACATTGTTTTCCCCGTGGCGATTTCAGCGATCCATATCGATGCCGTCGTCTTGTTTTCCTTGAGGTTGGGTACTGCCGCCACATAGGCCACATGCTTGCCATCGGGGCTGACGCGGGCATCGGAAATCCGCTCCAGCTTGAAGAAATCATCAAGGTTCATTGGTTTCCTGCCTCCCGCGCCCGCCGCTCCGGTTGCCTGGGCCGGGTCAAGCCAAAGGGTCGCCAGCAAAATCGCCATCATGGGCGGATCCTCCCGTGTTCGATTTTCCAATGAAAATCCTAGGAAATCTGACTTGCACGAAAAAGAAACGCGGCCCTTCCCGGGGGGGAGAAGGGCCGCGCAAGGAGGAGGATGGCCGACCGGGGGGGAACGGCCCATCTTCTGTGAGAACCAGCCAGCACCGGGGGGATGTTGGCTCGCCTGCTCAAGACATATGCCCGGGGGGAGCACCAACCCGAAGGTTGACTGACTTGAACAAAAGAAACATCGCACCCCCTGTGCCAATCAGAAAACGCGGGCTCGCCAATAGACGCAAAACAAGGCTGAGAAAACACTTAAAATTTCCACGCCAATTATTTCGACCGGAAGTTTCGGCAATCTCGCCCCCGGGCATGGAAGGATTTACAACAGTAAAAGGTTCAATGTTGTAACCGTTACAACCGGCACAGGCGGAAAGTTCAACCATCATGTCCCAGCCCCTGCTTCAACGATTGCGTTCGGAAATCGACCGCATTCCGATTGTCGATTCCCATTCCCATGTGCCGGGCCCGAAACCCACCGCCACAAGCCTCGATGATATTCTGGGTTACCACTACTACACCGAGTTGGCCCATTCGGCCGGGATGCCCAAGACCTGCCTGGAACAGGGCTTCGAACCTCGAGAGAGATGCCGCACGCTGCTTGAATGGCTGCCGCGGCTGGCCAACACGGCGCAGCATTCCTGGTTCGTGCGCGTTTGCCGAGATCACCTTGGCTATGCCGGCCATGCGCCCACCCAGGCCGACGCTGATTTTCTTTTCGATTCCGCGGCCAAGGTTTTCAACGCGGCCGGTTGGGAGCAGGAGCTTTGGAAGCGCACCAAGGTTGAGGCTGTCTTCCTGACCAACGATTTCGACGACCCCCTGACCGGCTTTGACACCCGCCGCTATGTGCCCTGCCTGCGGACCGATGATCTCGTCTTTCATTTCCACAAGGACGAGGTGAGGGCCAGGCTGGCCAAGGCCACCGGCATCGACCGCCGCGACGGCCCGGGCGTGCGCGAGGCCGTGGGCAGGCTGTTCACGCATTTCATTTCCAAGGGAGCGAAGGCCTGCGCCATATCACTGCCTCCCGACTTCAGCCCCGAACCCGTCAGCCCGGAGGCGTTCGGGAGGGCCCTGCTGTCCAACGAGGCGGGCAACACGGACAGGCAAAACGGCCTTTTCTGGATGTTGGCCGAGTTCTGCCAGGATCACCGGTTGCCATTCGACCTCATGATCGGCGTCAACCGGAGGGTGTACGAGAATGGCGTTTTCCAGGGGCAGGACCTGTTCGACCGCCGCACCTCGCTCCTGCAGTTCCGGAAATTGTTCAACGCGTTTCCGAAGGTCGTTTTCCCCGTTTCCGTGCTCGACGGCGCTCAGAACCAGGAATTGGCCAGCCACGCCTGGATATTCCCGAATGTGGTGGCCCACGGCCATTGGTGGTACGCCAACATCCCCGGGATCATCACGCGCGACCTGCGGGAAAGGCTGCAGGCCGCGCCGCTGGGCAAGCTGGTGGGTTACTACTCGGACGCCTACAAGCTGGAGTTCGTGCTGCCGAAGTTCGCGATGTTCCGTGGCATATTGTCCAAGGTTCTCGCGGAGGACCTCGTGGAACCGGGCTACCTGACCGAGGAACAGGCGGTTGCCGCGGCGGTTGAACTGCTCAACGGCAACGCCAGGAGGATCTTCGGATTCACAGGGTGATTGCCGGGCCAATCCTTCATGATTTCATTACAATAACCAGATGAAGGTGATTCGGCCCAGCGGCCGGGCGCCCGAATAGTGCGAGGATCGTGGCCTTGTCCGACCTACCGCCAACCAATCCCCCCGTCGACGAGGGGGTGCCGCCGGGAGAGGGCTCCCAACCCCTCGACATCGCCGACGAGTTGCGCGACAGCTACCTGACCTACGCGATGAGCGTGATCGTGAGCCGCGCCCTCCCCGACGCCCGCGACGGCCTGAAGCCATCCCAGCGCCGCATCCTGGTGGCGATGAACGACCTCGGGCTGGGGCCGACAAGCGCGACCAGCAAGTGCGCGGGCATCGTCGGCGAGACGATGAAGCGCTATCACCCGCACGGCGAGCAGGTGATCTACCCGACCCTGGTCCGCATGGCCCAGGACTGGAACATGCGCCACAGGCTGGTGCACAGCCAGGGCAACTTCGGTTCGATCGCGGGGCTTCCCCCCGCCGCGATGAGGTACACCGAGGCCAGGCTGACCCCGGTCGCCGCCGAAATGCTCGAGGATCTCGAGAGCGAGACGGTCGATTTCATCGACAATTACGACGGCAAATACCGGGAACCCCTGGTCTTGCCCAGCCGGTTCCCGAACCTTCTCGTCAACGGGTCCGACGGCATCGCCGTGGGCATGGCCACGGAAATCCCGCCCCACAACCTCGCCGAGGTGTGCGACGCCGCGATCCGCGTGATCGACGAGCCATCGGTGGGAATCCTCGACTTGATGGAGTTGCTGCCCGGGCCCGACTACCCGACCGGCGGCATCATCTGCGGCCGGGGGGGCATCCGCGAGGGCTACCTGACCGGCCGCGGGCGAGTGACGCTCAGGGCGCGGGCCCATGTGCATGCCGAGGGCCGGCTCAACCAGATCATCATCACCGAGGTTCCCTTCCAGCAGACGCGCAACCGGCTTGCCGAGCAGATTGGCGAGTTGGTCAAGGCGGAGCGGATCAAGGGTATCTCGGCGATTCGTGACGAGTCGAGCCAGCGCGGCGGGGAACCGGTCCGCCTCGTGATCGACCTCAAGCGCGACGCCGATCCCGAGACCGTGCTCAACCAGCTCTACCGGTTCTCGCCGCTGGAGCGGACCGCCAGCATCATCCTGCTGGCGCTTGTCGACGGGCGTCCGCGCCTCCTGACGATCAAGGAACTCATCGAGTGCTTCCTCAAGCACCGGACGGAGGTCATCAGGCGCCGCACCCAGTTCCTGCTTCGCAAGGCCAAGGAACGATGCCATGTGCTCGAAGGCCAACTGATCGCCATCAGTTCGCTCGACGAGGTGATCCGGATCTGCCGCGCCTCGCCGAACCGGCAGGAAGCCAAGCGCAACCTGATGGACATGCCCGTCTCGCGCGCGGTCCTCGAGCGGGCCTTGGGCACCGAGGGCTTCACCGCACTGACACGGGAACTGGGCGACCTGCCGGAATACCGGATGACGGAAGCCCAGGCTGACGCCGTGGTGCGGCTGCAGCTTGGCCAACTGGCCGCGCTCGAACGCGACGAAATCCTCAAGGAGTTCCAAGGCCTCAGGGGCGACATCACGCGCTACGAGGAACTGCTCTCCGACGAAAGGAACATCCTCGCGGTGGTTCGGGCCGACCTTGTGGAACTCCGTGAACGCCACGGCCAGCCCCGCCGAACCGAGATCGGAGGCGACGCCGAGGAACTCGAGGACGAGGACTTCATCGAGAAGGAGGACCGGGTCGTCACCCTGAGCCGCCTGGGCTACATCAAGAGCCAGTCGCTCACCGACTACCGGACCCAGAACCGCGGCGGACGCGGCGTTTCCGGCGGCATGACGCGCGATGACGACTTCGTCGAGCGGATGTTCGTCGCCAGCACGCATGCCTACCTGCTCTGCTTCACGAACCTCGGCCTCGTCTACTGGATGCGCGTATTCCGCGTGCCCAAGCTGAGCCGGACCAGCCAGGGACGGGCGCTGGCCAATGTGCTTTCGCTTCGGGCCGAGGAGAAGATCTCGGGCATTTTGCCGGTGGCCTCCCTCGCAGAAACCGATGGACAGTCGGTGGTGATGGTGACGCGGCGCGGCGTGGTGAAGAAAACGCCCCTGGCGGATTATTCAAGGCCCCGCAACGGCGGCATCATCGCCATCAACCTCGACGAGGGCGACAGCCTGATCGGCAGCGCCATCGTCCGCGAGGGCGAGCACATCATGCTGGTCACGCGGAACGGGCTCGCCATCCGGTTCGACGCCTCCGACACCCGGGACACCGGCCGCAACACGCGCGGCGTCAAGGGCATCAAGCTGGTGGGCGACGACGAGGTCGTGGGCATGGTGGTGGTCGATCCCGCCGGCGCCCTGCTCACCGTCTGCGCCAACGGATTCGGGAAGCGGACCCCCTTCGGCGTCTCGAATGTCGAGGAGGAGGACGAGGGTCCCGAGGCCGAGGTGGCCGAACCGGCCGGCGGCGAGGACGGCGAGGAAATCCCCGAGCCATCCACCCTGCGGTACCGCCTCCAGCGCCGGGGCGGCAAGGGAGTGCGCGACATCAAGGTGGAAGGCCGCAACGGCCCTGTCATCGGCATCGCCGCGGTCAAGGGCGACGAGGATCTCATCCTCATTTCCGCGAGCGGCATGGTGAACCGCAGCCCGATCGACCAGATCCGCCTGTGCGGCCGCAACACCAAGGGGGTCCGGCTCATCAACCTCCGCGATGGCGACCGGGTGGCCAGCCTCGCCGTGGTGGCGCATGAGGAACCGGCGCCCGCGACGGAAGGGGAAGCGGCGCCGCCCGCGCCCTGAACCCGGCACCCGAACGGGAGTCCCGCGATGCGCGTGCTTGTGACCGGCGGATACGGATTTTTCGGCGCATGGATCGTCCGCGAACTGCTCGCGCAGGGACATCATCCGGTGCTTTTCGACCTCGACCGGAATCCCCGGCGCCTCGAGATCGTGCTCACCGCCGAGCAAATCTCCAGCCTGCCGTTCCATCAGGGTGATGTGAGCGCCCCGGGCGCCGTGCTGCAGGCTTGCCGCGAGCATGGCGTCGGCGGAATCATCCACCTTGCCGGTCTTCAGGTGCCCACCTGCCGGGCCAGGCCGATCGATGGCGCCCGCGTCAATGTATTGGGAACGCTCGAGGTGCTGGAAGCCGCGCGGCAGATTGGCGAGTCCATCGGCAGGGTGGTGCTGGCGAGCAGCGCCGCCGTTTTCGGGCCTCCCTCGATTTACCCGGCCGGCCCACTGCCGGACGATGTCCGCCTTTCACCGGGCACCCATTACGGCTGGTACAAGCTGTGCAACGAGGGGAACGCCCGCGT
>JAGWVO010000131.1 GCA_018970845.1 Planctomycetota bacterium | reverse complement strand
AGATCCCATTGCCATGAACGATGACAAACATTGCACGCTCCACCCCTCCAAGGACGGCCATGATGTCGTCGTGTACCTGGACGAAGGCGGACACAAGTTCGCGGGCAAGGATGCGGTCACCGCCATGGTCAGGTTTTTCAAGGATCACCCGAAAAAGTGAACCGTGATCACTGAAGGTCGGCAAAGGGATCCGACGCGAAAAACACCTGAGGGAATTGGAAAATAGTCGAAACAACTTCGCGCGACTCATTCACAATGACACAGATGAACCGACCTATCGGTTTCAACATCTTCACAACGATGTTTTGGCGTTCGCTGACAGCTCGGCGGAGCGCGCCCAGAAGGCGGGGTAGTTCGTTCGGCGGCTACCATCGGGGCGCATGCCGCGCATTCGGTCATGCGGCAGGCCATGGACCGGGGCATGACGCGGGTTGGAATCGGTTGACCGCCGAGCATTCGAGTTCTCGCGGAGGTCGCTTGCCCTGAAAGGGCACGAACCTTCGGACCCACTCGACTCACAGTTGAACCGTTGGTTCGCACACTCAATGTCGTCGAGTCGCAATGGTCGGGCCAGGCAAGGTGAGCAAGGTCACTCTTGACAGGACAAGATTGTCAGACAAACTTGTATTGCTGCCGAACTCACAACAAGGCAAGGAACAAATGTGAATCGTCAACGCCTCGCTTTTTCGCTGGCCATGATCGTGTTGACCCTCGTGGCATGGGTCGGTCGCTTTCCAGCGGCGGACCAATCGGCGCCGAGGGCCGGTTCGTCCTCGGGTCTGGATCTGGCTTTCGAGAAGGAAATCCATCCGCTGCTGGCCAAAACCTGCGGAAAGTGCCACGGCAACGCGCCCAAGGACAACGACCTCGACCTCACGAGGTTCGCTAAGGCCGGAGAACTGCTCGCCAAGCCCAAGGTTCTTGCCGATATCGCGGAACGCCTCAATGCCGGCGACATGCCACCCAAGGACGCGCCTCAGCCAAGCAAGGCCGAGCGCGAACAACTGATGGCCTGGTTCAGGTCGGCCCTCGACGCGGAGGCGACCGCCCGAATCGGCGACCCCGGACCGGTGACGCTGCGCCGGCTCAATAATGCCGAATACGACAATGTGATTCGCGATCTTACCGGAGTGGACATGCGACCAACCCGCGTTCGCGAGTTTCCCGCCGACAGCGTCGGCGGCGAGGGGTTCGCCAATGTCGGTGAAGCGATGCCGGTGACACCGGGATTGGTCGAACGCTACCATCAGGCGGCGCGGGATGTCGCCGCGCGCGCCGTGCTTCTCCCATCGGGGTTCCGCTTTTCACCATCAACCGAGCGCCGGGATTGGACGGACGAGGTTCTCGGTCAAATCCGCGGGTTCCACGCCCGCCACGCCGGTCCCAACGGGGAACCGCCCTTGGCGGCCCACCTCTCAGCGACCCTCAAGCACCGCGACAGGCTCACCCGCGGCGGCGCGACCGCCATCGCGGAGGTCGCCACCGAGGAAAAGCTGAACCGGACATACCTGGCCGCGCTCTGGGCGGGGCTCAACGGCAAGTCGGCCTCCCCGGAGGAAGCGATCGCCCAGTCGAGGCAGTGGCATGAGAAAGCGGTGCGCGACGAAGCCGAGAAGCGGCGAAGGCAGACAGCTTTCGAATCGGCCAAGAAGTTAGTGGAATCACGCTGGGCCCCGTCGAAACGGGTCCTCACGGAGTCGAAAGTCGCGGAAGCGGGTTCCGTCACTTTCGAGCGAAGGGTCTCCGTTCAACCTGGCGAGATACTGCTCCTCACCGTTTTCCCCAACCAAAGTCACGGGGCCGACAGCACGCTCATCGAATGGACGGTTCGCGAAACCAACGGTGAAAAGCGAACCTGGAACATCGCCGATGTGGTGCCGAACCTGTTGAAGGGGAACCCATGGCCGGACAAGCATGAGGCCCGTTGGAGTTTCCTGGAAGCGGCCTCCACCCCGGTCTTCCTGACCGACCATCGCGACGGCATCGCCGGGCATTCCGCACTGAAATCATGGAGCAACGGATCCGAACCGTCGATCTTCGTGAACTCGGGAGCGGAACCCATCAAGGCATGGACGACCCTGCCCGCCCGATCGGTCTTCGCGCATCCGGGCCAGAAGCGAAATGTGGCCATCGCCTGGACGAGTCCAGTCTCGGGTGAGTTGGTGGCCACGGGCCGCGTTGCCGATGCCCACCCGTCCGGAGGCGACGGTGTGTCGTTCGAACTTTCACATGTCGCGGCCCCGGAATTGGGAAAGGCGCTTGCCGACCTTGGCGGCAGGACCATGGTTGTTCCGGAAGGGGGCCTGCCGCCCGACATGCTGTCCGTCGTGCGGGAAAAGTGGCGGGAAGCCGTGAACGACCCCGCACCGGTCATTGCGGCGATCAAGGCCATTCAAGACCAGTTGTTCCAAGGAAACTACGGGAAGAACGCGGCCATGGCGGTTGGCAATGGCTTTCCAGCTTGGCAGGATGTGCGCCGCGTGGTGTCCCGGGAGAGGGTTCAGGGTGCCGCCCGTGAACCGCTGTTCCGAATGGTCTCTTTGCCCGCCCAGCCGGACACCTTCGTGGTTTGGGACCGGCTGCGGCTGGAAGGCGGCGACGGGGCGGCATTGGTGTTTGCCGAGCATCCCGAGTGGGGCGCGGTCATCGAGCAAGCCTCCGGACTCAGGTTCGGCCAGCATCCCAAGGGTCGAAAGGTTCCAAAATCCGCACTCGTCACGGCGGCCGGTGCCGAGATCGTCATCGACCTGAGAAAACTTCCGGCGGACATCCAGAAGGCGCTCACGCTGCCCCGGTTCCTCCGGGCGGATGTGAGCCTCGATGAGGCCAGTCCGGAAACAGCATCGGTTCAGGCGTTCCTGATCGCTGCCACGGGTGGAGGCGGCAGGCTGGCCGAACCGGTCGCCAAGGCGACGCAGGGCGATCCCCTGGCCGCGCGGATCGCGCATCCACGCGTCGCGGCGGAACGGGCGCGGCCGGCGGCGGAGTTCCGCGCGCTGTTCCCACCGGCGGTCCTTTTCCAGCCAATCATCCCGCGGGACGCGCAGGGGAGCGTGTTCCTGTACCGCCGCGAGGACGAACCGTTGCGCCGACTGTTGCTGGATGACGCCGGCCGGTCGGAGATCGATCGGCTCTGGAGCGAACTGGAGTTCGTGAGCGAGCAGGCTCTCGCCACCCCGATCGCCTATGAAGGACTCGTCCAATACTACCGGAAGCCGAACGACGGCGCCCGGATCATGTTCTTCTACATTCAGGAGTTTGAAAAGCAGATCAAGCAGGAGGAGAAAACGTTTCTGGAGGCCCAGGCCGCGGCGGAACCGCGGCAGCTCGAGGCCCTCCTGGCATTCGCCGCGAAGGCCTGGCGTCGTCCGCTCGCCGCGGATGAGCGCGCGGTGATTCTCGCGTCTTACCACGCCGACCGCAAGGAAGGCGTCAAGCACGATCCGGCATTCCGGGCCGCGCTTGCGCGCGTCCTCTCATCGCCCTGGTTCCTATACCGGGTCGAACAGCCGGCGGCCGGGCCTCGCTGGGGGCCGGTCTCGGGCGCGGAACTGGCGACACGGCTCAGCTTCCTCCTTTGGGAATCGATTCCCGACGACGAATTGCGCGCGAAAGCCGCCAAGCTTCACGAGCCGAAGGTTTTGGAAGAGCAATTGCGCCGGATGCTCAAGGACAGCCGGGTGCGGGGCATGGCGGAGGAGTTCGGCGCCCGGTGGCTTGGGGTGCGGGACTTCGCGAACAGCCATGGCCGCAACCTGAAGCAGTTCCCCGAGTTCACCCCGGCGTTGCGCGACGCGTTGGCCGAGGAACCGGTGAGGTTCTTCGAGGATCTTCTGGTGAACGACCGTCCGGTTGCCGACCTGATCGACGCCGACGCGGTGGTTGTGAATGAAGTCCTCGCCAAGCATTACGGCATTCCGGGAGTGAAAGGGGCGGATTGGCGACGAGTGGATAAAGTTGAAGTTTATGGACGCGGGGGCCTGCTCGGTTTTGGAGCGGTGCTCGCCAAGCAGTCGGCCGCCGCCCGAACAAGCCCGGTCAAGCGCGGGACTTGGGTGGTCCAGATTCTGGGTGAGCGTCTGCCCAAGGTTCCTCCGAATGTGCCTCCGCTGCCGGAGACGCCGCCACCCGGGCTGAGCGTTCGCGAGATCACCGACCGCCACCGCAAGGACCAGGCCTGCGCCAACTGCCACATTCGCATCGATCCTTACGGCATGGCGCTGGAACGGTTCGACGCCATCGGCCGGCTGAGGCCCGCCCGGGAACTGAAGCCGGGCGACACCAAGGCAACGCTCGCGGATGGCAGGGAAATCGACGACTTCGCCGGGCTGAGGAAGTATCTGGCGGGCCCAAGGCGGCAGGATCTGCTGCAATCCCTGGCCAAAAAGCTGGTCGGCTACTCCCTGGGCCGATCGGTCCAGTTGTCGGACCGCAAACTGGTTGATGAGGTGGGAAGGAGCATGGCCGCTGGCGGACGCTGGTCGGATGCCCTTCTTCCCATCGTTCAAAGCGAGCAGTTTCACTCGATTCGTCCCGAGGTGGTCGCCGTAAAACCCTGAGCTTGAAAGCAGGAACCCAAGAGGAAAAACCATGAACGCCAAACCGAATTCGACCATGACAAGGCGCTTGATGCTGAATGGCCTCGGCGTTTCGATGGCCCTGCCATGGCTTGAGTCGCTGCCGTCCGCCGTGGCGGCCCCGGGCGGTTCGAAACCGCCTACCCGCACCTTGGTCACCTTCACCGGCATGGGCTTCCACTCGCAGCACTGGTGGGCCAAGGGCGAAGGTTCCCGCATGGAACTCGGGCCGTGCCTCAAGCCGCTTGAACCATGGAAGGATCGGCTGGTGTTCCTTCGCGGCTTGTGGAACGAGCAAGCCAACAACGGTGTCATCCACTGCATGCAGACGGGGAACATGCTCAGCGGCGCCGTGATGTCCAAGACCGAAGTGCGAACGGGCGTGAGCTTCGACCAATTGATGGCGCAGCGGATTGGCGACCGCACCCGGATTCCGTCATTGGTGCTGGGCTGCGAAGGCCCTATCCCGGGCCTCCAGGACGGACATCCGCTGCTTTACAGCTCGCACATTTCCTGGAGCACGGCTGTGTCTCCGACATGGACCGAGACGCGTCCGGCGCTGGCGTTCGACCAACTCTTCCGCACCGACCGGAACCGTGGCGACCGGCGCGTCGTCGATGCCGTGCTCGAGGACGCCAAGTCGCTCAGGCGGAGGCTTTCCTTCTCGGACCAGCAACGATTCGAGGAATACCTTGGAAGCGTCCACGAGATCGAGGGACGCATCAAGAGGGCGGGCAAGGAGAGGGATCCCGGAGCCTGGAAGCCCACCCTCGACTCCCCGGACCGCCCCCGGCCAGCCGACGGCATTCCCACTGAGATTCCCGAGTACTGGAAACTGATGAACGACATCCTGCTGCTCGCCTTCCGCACCGACACCACCCGGATCGCGACCCTCAAGTACTGCAATGACGGTTCAGCCGAAACCCACACGCACTGCGGGGCGAAGGATCAGCATCATCAGATGGCCCATACCCAGCCGAAAGAGCTTGTTCCGCTCAATCAGTTCTTCATGTCGCAACTCGCCTACCTCTGCGAGCGGATGTCGGAGGTGAAGGAAGGCGACCGCACGCTGCTCGACAACACCTCGATCATGCACTGCTCGAGCATGTTGCACGGCAATCATGACTCCAAGCAGTTGCCGATCATCTTGCTTGGCGGCGCGGGGGGCAAACTCCGCGGGGGACGGGCGCTCGATTACCTGAATTCGCCGAACCGACGCATGTGCAGCCTGTTTCTCCATCTCATGGACTGGGGTGGCCTGGAACTCGACCGATTCGGGGACTCCAGCGAACGGTTGGCCGGCATCTGATCGGTTCGCTGTCTTGAGGCCGGATCAGCTCCCGCCCGGGGATACCTCAACCAAGCGGCCCGCGGCACCTTACGGGCCCGGGGGGCGTGGCTGGTCGGCATGCCGGAAGTCCCTGCCATTGCCCGTGTGCTTCAGGCGCGCCACCCGTTCTGGTGAGCCCCATTGATTCCTGCCATTTCAAAAGCCGACTGATTGCCTGGCGCCTCTGAACCCATGGGAAAGCCGAGGATCACGGAAAGCTCAGTCGCGTGACAGGCGAGCCTTGAACCGCTTCATAAAATGAAATGCGACGGGGCGTCCAGCCGCTCGCGCGGCAATTTCGGAAAGCGCGCGGCTGGAATCCTTGGGAACATGAAAGGCCCGTTCATTGAAAAGCGGAGTGCGGCATGCGCAGTGAAAACCATGAACGCGCCGTGCTGGTCACGGGCGGCACGCGTGGAATTGGCGAAGGCGTGTCGAGGCACCTCGCATCCCTTGGATACCGTGTCCTCGCGGCGGGCATCAGCCAGAACGAACGCGATGCTTTCACGCCGCAGCAAGGGATTGAAACCGTTCTCCTCGATGTCACCGATGAAAGCTCCGTCTCGGCGCTGCTCGCCAGCCTTCCGAAACTCGCGGGTCTCGTGAACTGCGCCGGTATCCTCCAACGAGGCGGGGCCGAATTCGATATTGAAGGCTTCCGGCGAACAGTCGAGGTGAACCTGGTCGGCACGATGCGCGTGTGCCTCGCGGCAAAAGCGGCGCTCACGGCGGGCGGGGCCATTGTCAACACGGCGTCGATGCTTTCTTTCTTCGGTTCGCCTTTCGTCCCCGCCTATTCCGCGTCCAAGGGAGGCGTCGCGCAACTCACGAAAAGTCTGGCGGCGGCCTGGGCCACCGACGGCATTCGTGTCAATGCTGTCGCTCCCGGTTGGATCGAAACGGAAATGACGCGGCCCCTCGTGGAGGATGAAGGCCGTTCAGCGGCGCTCATGGCTCGCACGCCGATGGGCCGCTGGGGCAAGCCGGGCGATGTCGCCGGCGTGGTGGCTTTCCTGCTCTCGCAAGAGGCGAATTTCCTGACGGGTGCGATCATCCCGGTCGATGGCGGTTACCTTTGCATGTGATGTTTTTTCCGGTCGTCCGTTCAAAGCCGATCCGGGGTCTCGGGCAGCGCCCCCCCAATGGCGCAAGGGAGGATATGAGATGTCGGATTCCGACAAGTGGGCTCCCTACCGCCATAAGCAACCGGCCGAGTCGCCGCCCGAACTGCTGGTGCCGAGCGTGATGCCGACCGATGAGCGGATATGGGTTCCGGTCGAACAGAATGTGTGGTTCCGGCCGCTTCTCATGTGCGTGTCGCGCGGTTACTGGTGCAACCTGCTTCGCGTGCGGAGGTCAGGGGTACTGTCGCGGCATCGTCATCCGCTGCCGGTTCACGGGCTTGTCCTGAAGGGCGAATGGCGATACCTCGAGCACGACTGGATCGCCCGCGAGGGCAGCTATGTGTATGAGACGCCGGGCGAGACGCACACGCTCGTTGTCGATCCCCATGTGGACGAAATGATCACATTCTTCCAGGTGAACGGGGCGATGATTTATGTTGACCCCGACGGTAATGTCACCGGCTTCGACGATGTGTTCACCCGCATTGAAAAATGCAGGAATCACTATGCCGCCTGCGGCCTCGGCAGCGAGTACATCGATCAGTTCATCCGTTGAAGCCTTGGGGCTTGTCGATTCCACCCGAAAAAGCCCATGGATCGCGAAAGCAATCCATTAAGACGGCTGACGGCAGCATTCCTTGGTTTCCAACCAAGCCGCGGTCAAATAAATCTCGGGAAAAGTCAGGCTCTGTAGCAACCACTTCAACCAACGCCTTTCATGAATCATTGTAATTTCCACGGAAGGTTGGGAGTTATTGTGTTGGAAGGTCATTTCTCCCCGGGCGTTGCGGACAGAGGCCAATACCCATGACGAAAAGCCTTGCCATCTTTCCCATGGTGCTGATTCAGGTGTCTTGGGTTTCCGGCCAGATTTCGTCCGATGAATTGAACAAGGTGCCATACTCCGTCCAACTGCGCTTGGCTGGAGGCGACAGGAACAAGGATGGATCACTCACTCTGGAGGAAGATCGTGGCCACCTCGGCCTTGTGGCCCAGCCGGTGAAACGGAGCGGCATCGAGCCGGCTCCGAAACCGCGCATCGAACTTCCACCAAACTCCAAGGCGGGCGATGCTTCACCAGAAAACAAAACATTTTCGGCACCTTGGGTAACACCGCCGGTGCGGGCGACCCGCGTGCAACGCCTCACCTTTGAAAGCGCCGCGGCCAAAACCCCCGTGAGCTACCACATCTACACGCCTGAGCTTTACGACCAAGACAAGGAACGCCGGTTCCCCGTGCTGTACTGGCTTCACGGGTCAAGCGGCGGCTTGCCGGGGATCAAACCGCTCAGCGAGTTTTTTGACGAAGCGATCCGCAAGAAAAAAATGCCGCCCGCGCTCGTGGTGTTTCCCAATGGCCTCGAACTCAGCATGTGGTGCGACTCGAAGGATGGCCGGGTGCCGATGGAGACCGTCGTTGTCAAGGAACTTGTGCCGCACATCGACAAATCGTTTCGCACGCTGGCAACCAGGAACGGAAGGATCCTTGAAGGATTCAGCATGGGCGGTTATGGGGCGGCCCGCCTGGGGTTCCTTTATCCTGAAACTTTCGGGGCCATCTCCGTGCTGGCGGGTGGACCGTTGGACTTGGAATTCCAAGGCCCGCGCGCGAGGGGGAACCCCGCCGGCCGAGAGCGGATCCTCAAGGACACTTTTGGAGGCGACCTTGAGGATTTCAAAGCCAAAAGTCCGCTGACCGCGGTGTCGAAGGCCGCGGCGAATCAAGCGGCCAAGCCCAAGGTGCGTGTGGCGGTCGGCAGCCGTGACTTCACCGCGGACTTGAATCGAGCCTTCTCGGAACACCTGCAAAAGCACAAGTTCGAGCACGACTTCAAGCTTGTGCCCGGTATCGGACACGACACGATGGCCCTGCTCAAGGGACTCGGGGAAACCAACTGGGACTTCTACAGGGATTCAGTTGGCAAGGAGAACAAATGAGCCGGGGGCGGCATCGCGATCGATTGGGTGCCATTGATGGTTGCAAGCTTTAGCCGACCGCCACCAAACCTCGTGGCCCGTTCATGCCGTCGTGGCGGTGGATGAGTGAAAACAAGAACGGATTTTCATGCACCACGGACAGGCATAGGGCCACCAGGAACCAGTTCAGGATCAGACTAAAACATCGCTTGATGAAGGAAGCGGGAAAGTCTG
>JAGWVO010000130.1 GCA_018970845.1 Planctomycetota bacterium | reverse complement strand
CCCCAAAAACGGTATCCCACCGCCGACGCCTTGGCCGGCGACCTGGAGGCGTTCGTGGACGACCGGCCGATCCTGGCCCGACCCGCCAGCGCCCCTGAAAGGGCGCTGAAATGGGTCCGGCGGAATCCCGGGCCGGCGGCGGCCGCCGCCGCCATCGCCGCCTTGCTCGTGGTCGCGGTCCTCGGGGTGGCGAGCTTTGTCATGGAACGGGCGCGCGCCGAGCGGGAGGCCGCCGCCATCCGCCTTGACGAGGCCGAGAAACGGGCCGAAGACCAAAGGCGCGGCCTGGAGGAGCAGGCGAGGCTTGAAAGGCAGGCGTCTGCGGACAAGGCGGCCGCCGAACGCCTCGAGCGTGTCCGCGGCCTGGTGAGGCAGCTGGAAACGGTGGCGCCGGAGGGCGTGGGCGGGCTTGTCGACACCCTTGATGAATACAAGGATATTGCCGATCCTGTTATTTCTGAGCGATATGGCGAGCTGAAGGGCGCCGCCGCGGGCCCCCGCGCGAGGCTGGCGTTGGCCTTGTTGCCGCGGCGGCCGGAGTTGGCGGAAGAGGTGGCGGCGGGCGCCATCACCGCCCCGCCCGCCGAACTGGGCGCCTACGCGGACAGGCTCAGGCCACACGCCACGGACCTGCTGCCCGGATGGCGGAGGCAACTGATGGGCGGCCGGCAGCGGGAGGCGCTGGCGGCGGCGGCCTTGTTGGCGGCGGTGGCCCCCGCCGATCCGTCCTGGGACAACGGCGCCGGTCAGATGGCCGGCGTTTTGGCATCGATGTCAGCGATCGAGCTGGCGCCCTGGCTGCCCCTGCTGGGCCCGGCCACCGCGCCGTTATCCCCGGCGCTCCTCGAGCTTGTGGAAAAGGGATTCCAGGAGGACGCCGAGCCCGTCTCGGTGGCTCGCGCCGAATCGGCCGCCGGCGTGCTGGCGGCGTTGCCCACGCGGGCCGGCCCCCTGGCCCGGGCGGCCTCGGCCGCCGACGCGCGGGCCTTCTCGCTGTTGTCGAGGCGGTTGCTCGCCGATTCAGACTCCGTGGCGCCGGCGCTTGAGCCGCTGGCGCGCCCCTCGCCGCTCGCCGGTGCCATTTCCGGCGCCGTCGTCGCCTGGCTTTCCCCCGAAGTGGCTTCCGCGCTCAGGCGGCCGCGCCTTGCCACGGACTCCAGGCGAAGGGAATGCCGGAGGCGGGCGAGGGCGATCGCGGCGCTCGCTTACCTTGGCAAGCCCGACTGGCTCTGGAAGGCCCTCGCCGACCCCGCCGCTCCCGACCTTGTGGCCGAGATCCGGTTCATCGCGCCCGATTTCAAGGTTCCGCCGGGCGAACTGGCCCGCCGCTACGAATCGGAGGCCGACCCCACGGCCCGTCGCAACCTCTTGGCCTTGCTGGGCGTGTTCGACCCCAGGGATGTTCCCGCCCAAGACCGGAAAAACCTCGAGGAACGGTTGCTCAGCGAATTCACCACCGAACCCGACCCCGGCGTCCACGGCGCCGCCGAATGGCTGCTCAGGTGGAGATGGTCGAGGGGCGGCGACATCGACCGGCTGGTCTCAGAGCTCGCCGGCAAAAAGGCCCAGGGTCTTCGGTCGCCGGCCGGCTACGGATGGCGCGTCAACGGGGAGGGCCAGACACTTGTTTCCATTCCGGCCGGCCTCAAGTTCGACATGGGCGCCGACCCGACCGATCCCGACCGGACCCGGCAAGGCAAGCTCGAACTTGAGAAACGGCACAAGGTTCTCGTCGGCCATGGCTTTGAAATCGGTTCCCGCGAGGTCACGCTGGCCGAATACAGGCGGTTCCGCCCCAGCCATGTCGTTCCCGAGCGCACCAACCCCGGCAATGACGACAGGGTTCCGGTGACGGGCGTGTCATGGCTGGATGCCGCCGCTTATTGCCAGTGGTTGTCGAGGCGGGAAATGACCGAAAAGGAACTGGAGAAGGAATGGTGCTTCAACCAGGCCGGCTCGATGGTGGCCGTGGCTTCAGACCCGTTGAGGCGCGGGGCCTACAGGCTGCCCACGGAAGAGGAGTGGGAGTTGGCGGCGCGCGCGGGCAACACGATGGCCTACCCCTGCGGCAACCATGACAGGCATCTGGGCAGCCACGGCGTGACCTGGGCCAACGGGGGAGACCGCCTTTGGCCGTGCGGCCGGCTGATTCCCAACGCGTGGGGCCTGTTCGACACCTCGGGCAACGCCCTTGAATGGACCTTGGACAAGTTCGCGCTCTACGACGGGCGCGACGCATCCATGGAAAAGCCCGTTGGCCAGTCGGCCGGAACCTATGTCGACAACCTGTCGTTGCGCGCCCTCAGGGGCGGTTCCTTCGCCGCCGGGCCTGCCGCGGCGCGGATGTCGGCGCGCGGATCGGCCGATGCCGGCCTGAAGGCCGTGACCAACGGTTTCCGCGTTTGCAGGACCACCGCGCCGGCGCCTGCTTCCGAACCCGGGCGCCATGTCGGCCCGCGAGCGGTGAACCAGGCCGCCGGAGCCCCGGTTGGCACCGCCGAAGCTTCGCCCGCTCCCCGTTGATGCCTCACCCGCCCCGGGCCACCTTCCTGAGCGCGACCTTGTCGACCAGGAAAGTGCGGATTCCCTGCGTGATGAACCGGATGCGGATCTTGCGCGTGGCCCCGTGGCCGGAGACCTCGAGCACCTGCCCGAGGCCGTAGCTGTCGTGCTGGACGATGTTCCCGGCCTCGTAGGCGCACGGCGCGGCGGTGGCCGCCGCGGGCGATGCAGGGCGCCCGGGCGCGGGTCGGGCAGGCTCGCGGCGCTCGACCGGGGTGTCGCCGTCGAGCCAGGCCGCGTCGTGGCCCCCCGTTTCGCTGACGCCGCGTTCCGTCCGCCTCACCTCGCCGGGAAGCTCCCCCAGGAACATGCTCGGCACGGTGTAGATGGTGCGGCCGCGGAACTCCCGCATGCGCGCGCAGCTCAGGTGCAGTTCCTCCATGGCGCGCGTCATGCCGACGAAGCAGAGGCGGCGCTCCTCCTCGACATCGCCGGGGCTGTTGAGGCTGCGCTCGTGCGGCAGCAGGCCCTGCTCGAGCGCCGGCATGAACACCACGGGAAACTCGAGGCCCTTGGCGGCGTGGAGCGTCATCATGGTGACGCTTTCCTCCCGGGTGTCGTAGCTGTCGATGTCGCCGGCCAGGGTGATGTTCTCGAGGAAGCCGGCCACGCCCGAGTCGGGGTTGGCCTCGGAAAACTGCCGCGCCGCCGTCACCAGTTCCTCGATGTTGGCCACGCGGTCGTCGTCGGTCAGGGCGTCCTTGCTTTTCACAGACTCGCGGTAGCGGGTGCGCTCGAGCACCTTCGTGATGGCCTCGTGGGGAGGGCCCTCGGCCAGGGGCGCCAGCTCCCCAAGCAATCGCGCGAACGCGACGAGCGACTTGGCCGCCTTGGGGGTGATGTCGGCAATGAACTCCGCCTGCGCCGCGGCCGCCATCAGCGTGGCCTCGCGGCTGGCGGCGTATTCCTGAAGGCGCTCCAGCGTGGTGGCGCCGACGCCCCGGGGAGGCTCGTTCACCACGCGCAGGAACGAGACATCATCCCTCGGGTTGGTCATCAGCCGCAGGTAGGCGATGACATCCTTGTTCTCCTTGCGGTCGAAGAACGCCAGTCCCTTGACGATCTGGAAAGGCACCTTGTTGCGGATGAACGCCTGCTCGAAGGCCCGGGTGAGGGCGTTCATGCGCAGCAGCACGGCGAAGTCGCGGAAGGATCGCCTGCCGCGGTCGACCTCCTGCCTGACCAGGCGCGCGACCCCCTCGGCCTCGCGGGCCTGGTCGTCGTGCGTGACCACCTCGACGGGGCTGCCGTCCCGGTCGCGGGGGGTGAGCTTCTTGGGCTTGCGCTGCTGGTTGTTGGCGATGAGGGCGTCGGCGGCGCGCAGGATGTGCCGGGTGCTGCGGTAGTTGTCGGACAGGTGCAGGACGCGGGCGCCCGGGTAGTCGCGCTCGAAGTCGAGGATGTTGCGGATATCCGAACCCCGGAACTTGTAGATCGACTGGTCCGGGTCGCCGACGACGAACAGGTTGGGGTGGTCCTGGCTCAGGTTGCGGGCGATGGCGTACTGCGCCGTGTTGGTGTCCTGGTACTCGTCCACCAGCACATACCGCCAGCGCTCGTCGCACTCGGCGCGCAGCGACGCGTCGTTGCGCAGGGCCAGTGCGGGCCAGTACAGCAGGTCGTCGAAGTCGAGGGCGCCCGCGTCGCGCATCCGCTTCTCGTAGCGGGGGTACACCTCCGCCACGGCGCGGGCGAAGAAGTCGCGCGCCTCCGCCGCGTACCGCTCGGGCGAGAGGAGGTGGTTCTTGGCGCGGCTGATGGCGCCGCCCACCGCCTCGGGGGAGAAGCGGTTGGAGTCGATCTTGGTGTCCTCGATGGCGATCTTGGTCATGCGGGCCCGGTCGGTCTGGTCGTAGATCGTGAAGGAGGGTTCCAGCCCGAGCCTGGCGGCGTGCTGCCTCATGAAGCGCACGCCGAAGCTGTGGAAGGTGCTGATGATGGCGCCCTTGTGCGTGGCCAGCGCCTCCACGCGCGACCGCATCTCCCCAGCCGCCTTGTTGGTGAAGGTGATCGCCAGGATGTGCCAGGGCTTCACCCCCTGGTTGATCAGCCAGGCGATCCTGCGGGTGATGACGCGGGTTTTTCCGCTGCCCGGGCCGGCCAAAATGAGGGCTGGACCGTCAAGGTGGGTGACGGCCTGCCGCTGCGCGTCGTTGAGGTCGGCAAGCAGCGGTGCGTCGCCTGGACCGGATTGCATGCTGGCGCCCATCCGTGGGTTTTTTCGCGGAATCTCCAGCCGCCATCATAACGGCCCTCCGGGCGCCCAGCAGGCCGTCTTGTTCCGAAAACGGAACGGCGCATACACTTGCGCCGGAAGGCTGTTTTCTCATTTCTTGCTCAGGAGTTCCCAGCATGTCCTCTTCCGCGCCGGTGGCCAATCCCTACGACGAGGTTCCCTACCACAGCCGTTGCTTCATCCAGACCCATCCGCAGCGCCTGGCGTTCATCGGCCGGCTGTTCGGCATGAATCCGGCGCCCGCCTCCAAGTGCCGCGTGCTGGAACTGGGTTGTGCCTCGGGAGGCAACCTCATTCCCCTGGCCATGCGCTATCCCAACAGCCAGTTCCTGGGCCTCGACTATGCCCAGGTGCAGGTGACCGCCGGACAGAAGCAGGTTGAGGAACTCGGCCTGAAGAACCTCGAGATCCGCCAGGCCGACCTCGGCACATACGATGTCTCGAAAGACGGCAAGTTCGACTACATCATCTGCCACGGCGTCTACTCGTGGGTGCCGCCCCAGGTGCAAAAGGCGATCATGTCGATCTGCGGCAAGGCGCTCTCGCCGCAGGGCATCGCCTACATCAGCTACAACTGCCACCCCGGCTGGAAGATGCGCGAGATCATCCGCGACGCCATGCTCTACCACGCCGGCACGAGGCCCACGGCGGCCGAGCGCGTGCAGCAGGCCCGCGCCATCATCCAGTTCACCAGCGAGATCGCCGAGGCCGACAGCGCCTACGGCAAGATCCTCCAGGCCGAGGTCGAACTGCTCAAGAACGCCTCCGACGACTACCTGCTGCACGAGCACCTCGAGGAGCACAACGACCCGTGCTACTTCAAGGATTTCATCAACAGGTCGCTCGAGGCGGGCCTCAACTACCTGGGCGAGGCCCAGGTGGAGGAGATGATCCCGCATCACCTCGGCCAGAAGGTGGTGGACGCGCTCAACCGCGTCTCCGGCGGCAACATCATCGCCATCGAGCAGTACCTCGACTTCTTCCGCAACCGCCGCTTCCGCCGCACGCTCTTGGTGCACAAGGATGTCGCCGCCAAGGTGGCCCGCAACATTTCCCCCGAATCGGTCTCCCGGTTCCACTTCGCCGGCGCCTACCGCATCGAGCCGGGCGATGTGCCCGTGCATGAGCCGAAGGAGCAGAAGTTCACCGACGGCGAGAATCGCAACCTCGCCAGCACCCAGCCGTTCGTCAAGGCGATGATGCACGCCCTCAACGAGCGATGGCCCCACTCCTACACGGCCAAGGAATGGAAGGCCGCCGCCGAGGCCAAGCTGGCCGGCCACCCCCAGCACCTGGCCAACTCCGAGGCGCTCTTCAACGATGTGCTCATCCGCGGCTTCGCCAACGGCCTCATCCATGTGGTCGACGAGCAGGTCGCCCTGGGCAAGGCTGATGCCGTGCTTCCCATGGTCACGCCGCTGGCGCTGGCCCGCGCCAAGGCGGGCAACCGCGAGGTGTCCAACCAGTGGCACCAGACGGTGAACCTGAACGACCTTCAGGTCGCCATCTGCCAGCTTGTCGACGGCACGCGCGACCTCAAGTCCATCAAGGCCGAACTGGTGAAGAAATGCCTTGATGGGCAATTCCGCCTGGCCAAGGACAATGTCCCGGTGACCGACAAGAACACGCTGGAACTGCTCCTCGAGCAGATCCTGCCGCAGGCCCTCAAGGAACTCGAACGCCTGGCGCTGTTGATCTGATCTCTCACGACCCCTCGACCATGACCGGAATCATCACCGGTTGGTCGAGGCCCTTGACGCGCACCTTCACGCTTCCCGCGGCCGATCCCGCGGGAAGCGTCGTTTCCACCCTTAATGTGGCGTGGCGGCCCGGCCCGGGCGCGTGCCGCGTCGAGGCGCTGATACCTTCCACGGACACTTCCAGGATCCTCACGGGCGCGTCTCCCGGCCCCGAGATCCTGACCAGCCTCGACATGGTGGCGCCCGCCTTGCCGGACAGGCTCAGCGACTCGGGCGCGGCCTGGGCCGATTGAGCCGCCCTTGCCTGGACGGTGACAGGTATTTCGAGCCGGGCGTGGGCCGGGTCGGAAGTTTCCAGCAGGATGGCCCCCGCGAGCCGACCCTCCCCGGGAGCGGGAATGCGCGCCATGAGCCTGATTTCCCCGGCCGCGCCTCCCGCTTTTTCCACAACGAGCCCCGGAATGGTGCTTGTCCAACCCGTCACCACCAGCGGTGTTTCGCGGCGGTCGCGCACCGTCAAGGCGACCGATGTTTCCCGTCGGGTTGATATGGCCAGGAGCGCCGGTTCCAATTCCACGACTCGCTTGACGGTGGCGTTGATCCGGCAACGGCGCGTCCATTCGCCCCCGGTGTCATCGGCGCTCGAAACCGCGAGCGTCCAGGCGTGCGGCCCCGCCGGCAGTGATGCGGTTCGCAGGTGAAGCGGCAACGCCCGTGATTCCCCGGCCGCCAAGGTGCCCGGCGCGCTTCCGGGAATCAGGCAGCCGCATGAGCCGGCCAAGCCGGACACCCGTGCCGGACGACTTCCCATGTTCTTGACGATGATTTCGAGTGACCGCGACGGTCCGGCCAGGATTTCGCCCAGGTTGATTTCCCCCGGCTGGGCCTCCACCTGGGCCCCCGCGGGCGCGCTGAGGATGGCCAAGATAGCAGCTGAAATCCATCGTTTCATTCAGGCAAGTCTCCATCGACCAATTTCCGGCGGAATCGGTGATTCCCCCCGTCGGCGCAAGTGCAAAAAACCTTGGAATTTTCGATTTTTATTGGACATCCAGCCATGATTTCGGTTGCCACGGCTTCAGGTGGGGTTTAGACTCGACCGATGAAGTAATGACCCTCCTTACCGCCGTCACGAAGCGATAGCCATGAACCTTCGATCCGGAACATTCCGGTTGCGCGCCATCATGGCGGCCGTCATGGCTGCCGTCGGTTCCTTCGGTTGGGCCGCCGAAGATTTGGTTCTCCCGGCGCCCTCCCTGCCTCCCGAGAAGGTCATCGACCAACTGGTGGAAGCCGGCTGGAAAGAGCAGGGCATCACGCCCGCGGCCCCCGCCGACGACTTCAATTGGCTCAGGAGGGTCACTCTCGATCTCACTGGCCGGATTCCCACGGGGCCGGAAGTCGCGGCCTTTGCCGCCGACAAGTCACCCGGCAAGAAATCCAAGGCGATCGACTCGCTCATGGCCTCGAGCGCCTTCGTGAGGCATCAGGCCCGGGAACTCGACTGGTATCTCACCCGCGACAAGAACTCGCCCCTTTCCGCCTACCTGAACCGAGCCCTTGCCGAGAAGCGCGGCTGGGACCGCATCTTCAGGGAACTCATGCTGGCCAACGAGGCCGACGCCTCCACCAAGGGCACCGCCGTTTACCTGAAGCAGAAGGTGCGCGACCTCGACCGCCTCACGAACGATGTCAGCGTCGCCTTCTTCGGGGTGAACATTTCATGCGCCCAATGCCACGACCACCCGCTTGTCAGCGACTGGAAGCAGGACCACTTCTACGGCCTGAAGTCGTTCTTTTCCCGCACCTTCGAGGTCGGTGAGTTCCTCGCCGAGCGCGACTACGGGGTGGTTCGGTTCCTTCCCAACAAGGGCAAGGAAAAGCAGGCCGAATTCATGTTTCTCACCGGCGCAAAGGTCGCCCCCCCCGGCGCTGGCGAACCGACCAAGGATCAGCAGAAGGCCGACGCCAAGAAGGTTGAGGAGTGGAAGAAGTCGAAGACGCAGCCACCCGCCCCCTCGGCCTCGGCGCGGGCCAAGCTGGTTGAATTGGCCCTTTCCGCCAAGGAAAAGGAGTTTTTCGACAAGGCGCTGGTGAACCAGGTTTGGTACCGGATGTTCGGCCACGGGCTGGTGATGCCCCTCGACCAGATGCATTCGGAGAACCCGCCCAGCCATCCTGAACTGCTGGCCTGGCTGGCCCGTGACTTTTCGTCGCATGGCTACGACATCCCGCGCCTGATCAAGGGGATGGTCTCCAGCCGGGTTTACGGACTTTCGAGCCGCCATGAGGGAGGCGCCACTCCCCCGGCCAACCAGTTCGCCGTGGCGCGCCTCAAGCCGCTCACGCCCATGCAGATGGCGGTCGCCCTGAAGCTCGCCGGAATGGTCGTGGGAGCCTCCGAGGTTGAGAAGAAGGTCGAGGAGGTCGAGCGCTCCGCCCGCGGCCTTGCCGATCAATTTCCCCCGGTGTCCGAGGACTTTCAGGTCGGTGTCGCCGAGGCGCTGTTCATGGCCAACGGCTCGCGGTTCAATGGCAACGAGGTCTTTCCCGAGGGCGCCGACAAGCTTTTGACCGCCATGTCCAAGGCGCCTTCCGACGATGCCCGCGCCGACATCGCCGTGCGCGGGGTGTTGGCGAGGCCCGCCGTTGCCGACGAGGTTTCGTTCATCGCGAACTACATCAAGCGCCACCCGGGCGATCCG
>JAGWVO010000129.1 GCA_018970845.1 Planctomycetota bacterium | reverse complement strand
CTGTCGTTCATCGACCTCAAGCAGAAGAAGATCGTCCATCAGGAAAAGTCCCCGATGAACATCCATGCCGTGGCCACCGCCGACAGCATGAAGTCAATTGTCGCCGTGGGCCACCAGCGCGTCGTGAAGTTTGTTGTCGGGTAACATCCGGCAGGGACGCTTCCTTGCAAGTTCCTGAGTCGGCTTGGCCCGCAAAACACTTTGAATAACGACCGGTTGTCAAGTTCACCGCTCATTTTGCGTTGCCACCTTTCACAAGCGCGGGCTTTGTTTCCAGACTAACCGGAATAAACCCACCATCCGTCAAGGTCCCTTCAACCATTCCGCTGAACTGGTCGGCATCCTCTCATAATGATTTCGGGATGCTCCGATGTCAGGGTCGTCTAGGACTGACCCAGGGTCGGGGAACTATTCATGATCCATTTCATGCTGCCCATGCTGCTGCTGGCGCAAGATGTGGATGAAGTTGAACTTCCGCCTGAATTAACCGGGGAGTTTGTGCCCAAGCCGGGATTCAAGCTGTATGGGGAATATCTGGTCTGGTGGTTGAGGAGGGCCTACGCGCCGCCCATCCTCACGGCCGGCACGGCCGCCAGCCAAGGTGTCCTTGGCCAGCCTGGCACCCGCGTGATCTATGGGGACGAGTGGCTTGAGACCCGCCATGACGACCGCTTCATTGGCGGCCGTTTCGGCGCCGAATGGATGCACCGTTCGGGAGAGTTCGGATTGGAAGGCCGGGCGTTCTTCCTGGAACGCGACTCCACCTACAAGACGATCAAGTGGCGCACCGACCCGCTCATGGCCCTGAGCTACAAGGACGCCTCAACGGGGCGTGAATCGAGCATTGTGATCTCCGGGGAGGACGCGACGAGGGGACTGCTGTCGGGAGGATTTGTCGGCTACTCGCGCGTCGAACTCTTCGGGCAGGAAATCAACGGGGTGGTGCCACTCCGTTCCCATGGCCATTGGAAGGTGGATGCCCTGGCCGGAGCGCGCTTTATGCAATTGCGTGACAGGTACCATCACACGGCAACCAACTGGGAAACACCGGCCAACCAGGTGCTCACGGGCATCATCGACAATTACCGCTACCACAACGCTTTTTATGGCGGGCAGATCGGCCTCAAGGGTGAAAGCCAGTGGAACCGCGTCAGCCTCCAGGCCCGGGGCGCCATCGCCCTGGGCGCGGACGCGCAAACCGCCAAGATTTGGGGAGAATCAATCGTCCACACCCCGACTTCGCGCACCGTGACGCCCACGGGACTGTATGTCCAGCGCGCGAATACCGGAACATTCACCAACTGCAACTTCGACGCTGTGGGAGAGGTCGCCGTCAACCTCGGATTCGATTTCACCCACTGGCTGAGGGGATATATGGGGTACACATTCCTTTACTGGGCCGACCCGGTGCGCGCGGCTTCCCAGGTGCAGCGAAACATCAATTTCGACAACCAGCCCGTCACCTTCAACGGCGACCCGTTCTGGGCGCAGGGCATGAACTTTGGGTTTGAAATCCATTGGTGACCAACGGTGGCCAACCATCCGCTCACTTGCCCAGCGCGTGCTCGAAAAACTTGTAGAGAACCTCGTTGTCCCGGGCGTTGGGAGCGTGTTCCGGCCTGTTGGTCATGCCGACCCGGCGCTCGGCGCCCAATAGCCGGTTGACCGCGACCGAGTGGTTCAGCGATTCCCAGCGGAGCGGCGGATCCTCCGATCCTCCCGAGACGAGGAACGGCCGGGGAGCCATGAGCGCGTGCAGGTCGGTCAGGTCGCGGCCATCCGCCATGATTTTCCCGTAGGGTCCGGTGCGGGGGTTCGAATCGCCCGGCACGCCGCGCTTGCGCTGCTCGGGCAGCTTCGGGTCGAATCCGAGGTACCAAGGCTCCCAATAGTTGACATTCGGCCTCTTCTCGTCGAAGACGATGCCCGGATCCGACCACGCCCCGCAGGCGAACGGTTCGTGCAGGCAGGCGGCGAACATGGCCCACTTCCCGCCATAGGAATGCCCCACGACGCCAATCCGTTTCTTGTCCACCTCGGGAAGCCCGGCGAGGAACGAGTGGCAGTTCGCGGCCTCGTAGGCGTGAAACGACAACGGCTGGATCCGGCAGCTTGCCTTGTCCGGATAGTAGGTGTTGGGATCACCGCCCAGCGACAGCGTCACGAATCCGCGCCTGGCCAGTTGGATGGCATAGTCCCTCAGGGGTTCCTTGCCCTTGCCGATGCCTGTCCCGGCCTCGTAATAGACGACCACGGCCGCGGGAAACGGGCCTGAACCCGATGCCGGTTTCAGCAGGTAGGCGTCGCTCACATGTCGTCCGGGCGCCGTTTCGATCCTGATCCGGGTGACGGCAACGCCGTCGATCATCTGCTTGTCGAGATGCTCCACGGCCGGCTTGGCGATGATCGGCGGCCAAGACCCCATCATGCCGTGCCAGTAGGCCTTGATCTCCTCGCGCCTGCGGGCCCAGTCCGCCGGAGTTTTCACCATGGATCCGTTGTCGAAAATCAGCGGAGACTTGTGCTTGCCTAACGCTCTCGCCAGTGCCTCGGGTGGCTTGAAATAGGGTGCCAGGTCCGCGGGAAGGTCCGCTCGCGGGGCGTCGAGAACGGCAAACAGGAAAATGCTTAGCGGCGCGAAGGCCATGGCGTTTACTCCGGAAGCCAGTTGGATTGGACCATAATCCACCGGGGGAACAAGGGCCCGGCCGTGCTTGTTTCCGCGCGGCATTGGATTAGACTGCCATTCCTGCCAACTGTTGGGTTCGCCGGAGTGAGTCTTCCATGGTTTGCGTCGCCCTGTGGTTCTCAACGATCGTCCTATCGGCCGCGCCTTCCCACCCGGTGGTTGCCGGATTTGACCGTTTTCATGCCAAGGGTGAGCAGCCGGGAGAGGGTGGCTCCCTCCTCCTGACGGAACTCAACTGCGTCGCCTGCCATGTGGCCGAGGGCGCGCAGGCGCGCAAGGGCCCCATCCTCGATGCGGTGGGTGGCCGGGTTCGCCCCGCCTGGATACGGCAGTTTCTCGCCGACCCTGCCGGCACCAAGCCCGGGACCACCATGCCCGACATGCTTTCCGGGGCGCCCGACCGGGCGCGGGCGGTCGAGGCGCTTGTGCAATACCTGGCCACGACGGGCACCCCGCGCTTCGAGCCCATCGACAGCAAGGCCGTCGCCGCCGGCAGGGCCACCTACCACAAGGTCGGCTGCGTGGCCTGCCACGGCGAACGCGACACGCAAGGCAATGCCCGCGCCTTGCCGGCGGGCGTGGTTCCGCTTCCCGACCTGAAGGCCAAGTACACGCTTGGAAGCCTTTCGGCATTCCTCGACAAGCCGCATGAGGTGCGGCCCGGGGGCCGCATGCCCAAGCTGCTCACCGGCAAGGAACCGCGCGAGGTGGCTTCCTTCCTGCTCCAGGGAATCAAGGGAAGGGTTTCCTCCGGCACGGTGAACTACTCGGTGTTTCACGGCACTTGGGAGAAACTTCCCGCGCTTGACAAGCTCAAGCCGCAATCCACCGGGGTGGCCAACGGGCTCGACCTGGGAGTGGCCGGCAGGCGAGGCGACTACGCCGTCCGCTTCCATGGCATCTGGAAGGTGGATCGTGATGACGCCTACAAGTTCTCCCTTGCCAGCGACGACGGATCGCGTCTGGTCATCGATGGAAAGACGATCATCGACAACGATGGAGTCCATCCCAACACCACGCGCGAAGGCACGGCGGAACTCAACGCCGGCATCCACAAGGTGGAGGTCTGGTATTTCCAGGGAGGGGGCGAGGATGAGCTTTCACTCACGGTGCAGGGCCGACACCTCCAGCTCGTCGACTTTGGCCAGGTGATCGCCGCCAGCGAGAAAGACTTGGCCGGCCAGGTTGCCGCCAAGCCCGAACCCGACGCCGACACCATCGTTCCCGATGCCAAGCTCGCGGGCGAGGGGCGCGCCCTGTTTTCCTCGCTGGGATGCGTGAACTGCCACCAGTTGAAGGAGAAAGGCCAGCCCGCGCCCCAGTTGGCCAAGGCGCCCAAGCTGGGTGACCTGAAGGGCGACGGCGGCTGCCTCGCCGAGGCGCCGAAGGCCGGCCTGCCCCGGTATGGGCTCGCGGCATCCCAGCGCGTCGCCTTGGCCGCCGGACTGAAGGCCCCCGTCAAGCCGGCCGGCGATGCCGAACGAATTCGCCGCGACATGACGGCGTTCAACTGCCTGGCGTGCCATGTGCGCGATGGTCGCGGCGGCCCGATCGAGGACTTGAACAAGGCCTTCCAGACCACCCAGCCCGAAATGGGAGACGAGGCGCGACTGCCTCCGTGGCTCAATGGCGTTGGCGCCAAGATGGAGCCCGACTATTTCAAGAAGATCATGGTCCAGGGGGTCGACGATCGTCCCTACATGCAAACACGCATGCCAGGATTCGGTTCCAGCCTCGCCGACATCAACGAGGTCTTCGCCCGGGTCGACAAGCTGCCCGTCGCTCCACCTGTCTCCCTTTCGGAAACCGATGCCAAACTGAAGACACACGGGCGCATGCTGGTGGGCGGCACCGCCTTCGGGTGCATCAAGTGCCACACCTTCGCGGGCAACAAGGCCGAGGGGGTGCAGGGGATCGACATGGCCATCATGACCAAGCGAGTGCGCCGCGACTGGTTCTTCGCGTATGTCAACGATCCGCAAGCCGTGCGTCCCGGCACCCGCATGCCCGCGGCATTCAAGGAAGGCAAGAGCGTCATTGACGATGTCCTGGAAGGCAAGGCCGTCAACCAGATCGAGGCGATCTGGCGTTACCTTGCCGATGGAAACAAGGCCCGGCTTCCCGTGGGAATCCAGAAGAGGTCGATACCGCTCGCCGCCGCCAAGGGAGCGGTGATCTACCGCAACTTCATCGAGGGTGCCGGCGCCCGCGGCATTGGCGTCGGATTCGCCGAGAAGGTCAACCTGGCCTTCGACGCCAACGACCTGAGGCTGGCCTTGCTCTGGCATGGAGGGTTCATCGACGCCGCGCGGCATTGGAGCGACCGCGGCGTCGGATTCGAAGGGCCGTTGGGTGACAACATCGTGTCGCTGCCCCCGGGCCTGCCGTTCGCCCGCCTCGAGAAGCCGGATTCCCCGTGGCCCGCCGTCGGCGCCCGTCAGGCGGGTTGGAGGTTCATGGGATATTCCCTGGATCCCGAGGACAGGCCTTCGTTCCGTTATGGAACCGAGGCGGTGACGGTGGTCGACAAACCGTTGCCGTTGACGGGGGACAAGGATCCGGCCATCAAGCGCGAATTGTCGGTGAGCGGCGCTCCCGCGGGCCTGGTTTTCCGAGCCGCCGCCGGCAAGGTGATCGAGGCTTCGGGCGACGGCTGGTTCCGCGTGGATGGCGGGCTCAAGGTCAAGGCCGGGGCCGGGGCCAGGATCCGCAAGGTTGCCGACAAGGCCGAACTGCTGGTGGATGTTCCCGGCGGAGCCAATGCGACGATCAGCCTTGAGTACAAATGGTGACATGATGGAGAAGAGAAACATGAACAGGCCCTTCCAAGCCCGGCTGGCGGGTTGCACGGCGCTGGCCCTTACCTTGACCATCCTGGCTTGGCTCGCATCCGGCGCCTCGGCCCAGAACAAGGCGAAGTCCTCTCCCGAGGACGATTACTACCGCATCCTTTCCTTCACGACACCCGCGGGCGAGGTCCTCGAGGCCGGGGCCCTGGAGACCTTGCCGGGTGGAAAGGTCGCCCTGGGAACGCGGCGTGGCGAAATCTGGATCCTGGAGAACGCCTATGATCCCGATCCAGCCAAGGTCAAGTTCTCTAGGTTCGCCCACGGCATGCACGAGATCCTCGGCCTGGCGTGGAAGGACGGCTGGCTCTATGTGACCCAGCGCCCCGACATCACCCGGGTGAAGGACACCAACGGCGACGGCAAGGCCGACCTCTTCGAGGTCTACGCCGAGGGCTGGGATGTCAACGGCGATTACCATGAGTACGCGTTCGGGTCCCGCTTCGACTCCAAGGGCGACCTTTGGTTCGCCCTGTGCCTCACGGGGTCGTTCAACAGTTCGAGCAAGTTCCGGGGCTGGGCCGGCAAGGTCACTCCCGAAGGCAAGTTCATTCCCACGACCTCGGGCGTGCGCTCGCCCGGAGGCATCGGCCTCAACGCCGCGGGAGATGTCTTCTACACCGACAACCAAGGGCCCTGGAACGGAACCTGCGGTCTCAAGCACATTGTTCCCGGCGGCTTTGTCGGGCATCCCGACAGCTTCCGCTGGTATGCCGAAAAGGATGCCGCCTACCTCGGCAAACCGCCCCAGCAACCCAAGAGCGGCAGCCGGATCGTCACGGAGGCCAAGCGCATTCCCGAACTGGTGCCGACGGCCATCCTTTTCCCGTACGGCAAGATGGGCCAATCCGCCAGCGGCCTCGATTGCGACCTTTCCAAGGGCAAGTTCGGACCGTTTGCGGGCCAGCTTTTTGTCGGCGACCAGACCCACAGCACGCTCATGCGCGTCTTCCTTGAGAAGGTCAACGGGCGTTATCAGGGAGCGCTGTTTCCGTTCCGCCAGGGATTCGGATCCGGCGTGGTGCCGGTTCGCCAGGGTGATGACGGATCGATGTTCGTCGGCGGAACCAACCGCGGCTGGGGATCCCGCGGCCCGAAGCCTTTTTCGGTTGAAAGGCTGGTCTGGACGGGCAAGGTTCCGTTCGAGGTCCATGAGATGAAGGCAACGCCCGATGGCTTTGAGCTTTCCTTCACCCAGCCGGCCGACAAGGAGAGCCTTGCCCAGCCCGGCTCATTCAAGCTGGCCACCTACACCTACATCTACCAGTCGAGCTACGGCAGTCCCGAGGTCGACCATTCGACGCCGAAAATCGTTTCGGCAACCCCGTCGGCGGACGGTCTTTCCGTGAAGCTCAAGGTTGACGGATTGAAGGAGGGGCATGTCCACGACCTGTCGCTGGACGGGGTCAAGTCGTCAGCCGGTCAGCCGCTGTTGCACGCCAAGGCCTACTACACCCTCAACTCGATCCCGGCTAAATGATCAAGATCTGTCAAATGTAGTTGTAGGCCGTGGGGGTGATGATCAGTTCGGGCACCTGCGCCCTCTCCGGCAGCCTGGCCACGAACATCACGGCCTCTGCGACATCTTCCGGCTGGAGGATCGCCATCCGGTGCTCGTCGGTCACCGGGTTGGGGCGTTGATCGAGGATCGGCGTGTTCACTTCCCCCGGGTAGATGCTTGAGAAACGGATGCCCCTCGGCTTCTCCTCGACCGCCGCCGCGACGACGAAACCATGCAGCCCGAACTTGGCGGCCACATAGGCCGAACCGCCCAGCGGGTTTCCCCGCTTTCCGGCGATCGAATTGATGACGATCACCAGGCCCTTTTTCCTGGCCCTCATTCCCGGGAGGGTGGAGGTGATCGCGTGGAACGCGGCGTCGAGGTTGCTGCCCAGCATCGATTGCCAACGCGTGGGGGTGAGTTCAGGCAGGGTTCGCTCCTTGAGGTTGGCTCCCGCGTTGGCCACGAGAATGTCGATCGGCCCGACTCCCGCCTCGGCCGCCGCGATGATCGTGTTGGCCTGCTCGGGATCGGAGAGGTCGCCCACGCAGATGGTGGCGTCACCCAATCCCAGTCCCGACAACTGGGCCGCCGCGCGTTCAAGCCGCGACCGGTCTCGGCCGGCGATGGCGACCTTGGCCCCCGCCTGCATCATCAGCCGGGCCGTCGCCAGGCCGATTCCGCTTCCGCCCCCCGTGATCAACACGCCCCGTCCATTCAGATCCGACATCGAGTCGCCCTCAATCGTGGTTGCCGTTGGCCCCAAGGAACCTGTCCGTTAGGTTACACTGAATTGGAACCGCCTTGGAGATGTAATGATGATGCTGCTGTCCGAATCGCAAAACCTGATCAACGACATGGTCAACCGCCTGGCCTTCCTCCGAGACTCTCTTTGACATCGTCAGGAAGCGCAAGGAACGAGAAAAGTTCAACGCCACGCAGTCCGAGCCCACTTTCTGGGACAATCCCGAGAAGGCCCAGAAGCAAATCAGCGCCTTCAAGCCGGTGGGGGAAATCCTCAAGGCCTACGAGGAAGTGGAGAAGTCGCTGGAAGACCTCAAGGCCCTCGAGGAACTGTGCGCCGAGGATCCGTCGCTTGAGCAGGAACTGGGCGCTGAAACCACCAAGGTGGTTCCCCTGCTTGAGGCCTTCGAACTCAGGAGCATGCTGAGCGGCCCCCAGGATGCCTCCAACGCCTACATCCGCGTCCAGGCTGGCGCCGGGGGCACCGAGGCGTGCGACTGGGCCCAGATGATCGTCCGCATGTATTCCCGTTGGGCCGAAACCAAGGGCTACAAGATCGAACTGGTGGACGAACTCCGCAACGACAGCGCCGGTGTCCGCACCGCCACGCTCCATGTCGTGGGTGACTATGCCTATGGCAACCTTCAGTCGGAAACCGGCGTCCACAGGCTTGTGAGGATCAGCCCGTTCGACTCCAACGCCCGCCGCCAAACCTCGTTCGCGGCCGTGGATGTCACCCCTGAAATCGACGGCGACATCGACATCGTCATCAAGCCCGACGACCTGGTCCGCCAGACATTTTGCTCGGGTGGCCCCGGCGGTCAGCACCAGAACAAGACGCAGTCGGGCGTCCGGTACATCCACAAGCCCACGGGCATCGCGGCGGAAAGCCGCACCGAGCGCAGCCAGCACAAGAACGATGACAACGCGATGAAACTCCTGAAGTCGCGCCTCTTCAAGATCGAGGAGCAGAAGCGCAAGGCCGAGGTGGAAAAGGCCTACGACGAGAAGGGCGAGGTGGCCTGGGGCAACCAGATCCGCAACTATGTGATGCAGCCTTACACCTTGTGCAAGGATGTCCGCACCGACCAGCAGACGCCGCAGGTGAATGTGGTGCTGGATGGCGACCTCGACCCGTTCATCCAGGCCTACCTGCGTACGAAGGCCGCCGGGAAGATGAAGAAGGGCGGTTCCTCGGAAGAGGATTTGTGACTTCGCGTTATCGTACGGCCAAAATCCGAATCAATGCGAGCATGGGGCGTAGCCCAATTAGGGAATGGCTTGCTAATCAGCCGGTTTCCTTTTCAATTCTTCCAAGGTTTTTCCGTCCTTGGATTTCCAAGCACGCCATCCGTTGATAGCTATGCCCATCAATGCCAATGCGGCCATGCTGGGAGAATCGAACGGATGGTCTTTTACAAAAACTAATC
>JAGWVO010000128.1 GCA_018970845.1 Planctomycetota bacterium | reverse complement strand
AGCACGGCGATGATGGCGATCACCACCAGAAGTTCAATGAGCGTGAACGCGTACCGGGTGAGGCGCGGGTTCAAGATCATGACTCCCAAGTATGACTTTAAAACGACTTGGCCCTAGTATCGTATACTTCGTTTTACGGCAATCAAGGGCTGTTTAACCAATCATTTCAAACCATTCCTGACCGGTTGGCCTGTTGCCGGTCGCCATTTCCCTGCCAGAATGCTGCGCGCGCCGGGCCATCGCTTCGGCGCCGGCAGGGCTGTCTCATGCTGGAATTGCCTGTTGAACTGCTTGAAGACAGCCGGGGCCTCAGTTTTCCGACGCTGTCCCTGTTCCTTGTGGTCGGCCTGTTTTTGTGGGCCGCCGGCGGGGTTTTTCACCGATTTTGGCTGGTCTCGCTGGCCACGCTCGCCGGCGGATTGGTGGGTTTGGAATCCGGCCAGCGTTTTCACCTGCAGCCGATCATCGCGGGGGTGTTGTTCGCCTTCACTTCGGGAGCATTGGCCCTGGCGCTGGTTGACCTTGCGATTTTCCTGATCGGCGCCTTGGCGGCCCTCACGCTGCTGAGGGCGGCGGCGCCACCGGGGACGGAACCGTTGCCGTTTGTGCTGGGTGGCGGACTGGTCTTCCTGATGCTGCGCACCTTCTGGATGGTGCTGACCACCGCCGCGGCCGGTTCGCTCGTGCTCATCCTCACGATCTTGAGCTTCATGGACCGAGGCAAGCACCTCGACGCGGTGGAATGGAGCGCCGGGCACCAAAAGCTGCTGCTGGGCGCCCAGGGGGTGCTGACGATGCTTGGGGCCCTGGCGCAATGGATGGTTTCCCGCTGGAACCAGCCGGATGAGGAATCGGCCGAGGAATCCCGTCAGGAACGAAAGTCCGGCAGGAAAAAGGAAAGCTCCTGATCGGCGGATTCGGGGACATTCGTCGCCGCTGGCCTTGAACAACCGGCCAAGCCCCGGAAGATATGCTGATGGCGGCGCGCCATTGGCCGGCGCGCCCCATGGATGGGGCAGCACATGATCGCGCAGAAGACCGACGAGGCGTTCCTGGCCGAAACCAGTTTCGACCTGCTGGCCCTGGCCGGCAGGATCAACGGCGGCGGTGACATCACCCGGGCCGAGGCCGAGGAATGTTTCCGCCTGCGCGGGCAGGCCATCTACGACCTGCTCTACGCCGCCAACAAGGTCCGCCGCCACTTCCACGGCAACAAGGTCACCTTCTGCAGCATCCTTCCAAGCAAGTTCGGCCGCTGCAGCGAGGACTGCAAGTTCTGCGCCCAGTCCTCGTTCAACGCCACGGGAATCGAGCCGTACCCGATGATGGGGCCGGAGCAGGTCGAGCAGGCGACCACCTTCGCCCGCGACAACGGCGCCAGCGCCTTCGGCATCGTCAACAGCGGTCGCGGCCCCACCGCGCGCGAATGGCCCGCCATCATGGACGCCGTCAAGGCGATGAAGAAGGTGGACGGCATCTGCCATTGCGCCACCCTTGGCACCCTCAGCGAGGATCAGGCCCGCGACCTCAAGGAGGCCGGCATCCGCCGGATCAACCACAACCTGGAGACCTCGGAAAGGCACTATCCGAACATCGTGACCACCCACAAGTGGTCCGACCGCGTGCGCACCCTGCAGATCGCCCGCGCCGCCGGCCTCGAGACCTGCTCGGGCGGCATCTTCGGCATGGGCGAGACCGTCGAGGACCGCGTCGACCTCGGTTTCAGCCTCAAGGACCTCAACCCGCATGTGGTGCCGCTGAACTTCCTGCATCCGATTCCAGGCACCCCGCTTGAGCACATGAAGCCGCTGAGGCCCCTTGAGATCCTGGGCATCGTCGCCACCATGAGGCTGATCCTGCCCAAGCAGGACCTCAAGGTGGCCGGCGGCCGCGAGAAGAACCTGCGCGACCTGCAAAGCTGGATCTTCTACGCCGGTGGCACCAGCGGCCTCATCGGCAACTACCTGTCCACCTACGGCAGGGCCAACGCCGAGGATCTCCGGATGATCGAGGACCTCGAACTGACATGGGACGATGACCGCGTCGGCGGAACCGACCCGTCGGCTCCCGAGGCTCCGGCCGCTCCGGCCAAAACCGGCCTCTCGTTGCCGGTCCTTGCCTGAACCATCCGGATGGAGGAGCGTGGAGAAAGCCATGCGGGGCTTCTGGGCCGATGAACTCGACCAGAGACGCCAGGGAGGCCTGTACCGCTTCCGCAAGGCTGTTTCACCCCATCCTTCCGATCCGGCGCGGGTGCTGTGGCGCGGCCGGCCTCTGGTGAATTTTGCCTCCAACGACTACCTGGGACTGGCCCGTGATCCGAGGCTGGCCGCCGCCGCGGCGCGGGCCCAGCGTCGCGAGGGAACGGGCGCCGGCGCCTCCCCGCTGGTTTCAGGCTGGCTTCCGGTGCACAGGTCGCTTGAGCGCCGGCTTGCCGGGCATGCCGGAACGGGCGCCAGCCTGGTGTTCTCGTCGGGATTCGCGGCCAACCTGGCAACCGTGACGGCTCTCGCGGGCCCCGGCGACCTGGTCCTCAGCGACGCGCTCAACCACGCGAGCCTGGTCGACGGGTGCCGGTTGTCGAGGGCCCGGGTGGAGGTCTTCGCGCATGCGGACGCCTCGTCCGCCGAGGAGATTCTCTCACGCTGCCGCGCGTCGTGCCGTCGCGCCTGGATCATCACCGACTCGGTCTTCAGCATGGACGGTGACGAGGCGCCCCTGGCGGATCTGGCGATGGTGGCCCGGAGGCATGATGCCGGCCTCATCGTGGATGAGGCGCACGCCACGGGAGTGCTGGGCCCGCGGGGCAGGGGGCTTTCGGCCGACCTGCCGGATGATGCCGTGCCGGCGGGCCTGGTGCGCGTCGGCACGCTGAGCAAGGCCCTTGGCGCGCAGGGCGGGTTCGTGGCCGCCGATCGCGGCACGATCCGGTGGCTTGTGAACCAGGGAAGGCCGTACATGTTCTCAACGGCGCTGGCGCCGGGGTCGGCCGCCGCGGCGCGCGCGGCGTTGCGCCTGTCCCATGCCGAGCCATGGAGGCGGGAAAGGGTATTGGCCTTGGCCGGGCGCCTGCGGGGTTTCCTGGCGGGCCGGGGCCGGCCGGTGCCCGGCGATTCCCCCATCGTTCCCGTCCTTGCCGGGCCGGAGAGGCTTGCCATGGCCTGGGCGGGGCATTGCCTCGACCGCGGATGGCTGGTTCCGGCCATCAGGCATCCGTCGGTTCCCCGCGGCGGGGCGCGACTCAGGGTGAGCCTGTCGGCGGTCCATTCCGACGACGACCTCGCTGGCTTGATGGAAGCGCTCGCCACGCTCCCCGAAACGGAAGCCTGACCATGGACATCCACATCCTTGAGTCGGAGTTGCGCGCCTGCCATCCCGGGGCCCTCCTGGCCGCCCCGCGCATTCTCGAAAAGGCGACGGCCAGCGGCGGAGCGCTGTCAGGTTCCAGCGTGGCCATGGCGCGGGGCTATGTGGTCATGCCCCGGCAAGACCTGTTCCGCCGTGTCGAACCGGGCGAGTTGGGCATCACGCCCACCCTGGCCTTGCCGGAGACCGTTTACCTGATCGCCCGGCCCACCGACGACGACATCGCCCGCACAAGGTCGCACCCCTCGCTGGGCCAGCAACCTCCCCGCGAGGAGATCGACCGGCAGGAACGGGAGGCCAGGCGCCTGCGCGAGCGCTGCGGCAAGCTGCTGTTCCAGGCCCTCGTGGAGGAGGCGCTCACCGGGCCGGGCTGGAATACCGCCGAGGCCGCCGCCACCCTCGGCATGCTCGACATCGTGGCCCGTGAGGAGATCCGCGCCACATTGGAGGCCGAGGGCCGGCTTGACCACGCGGCCGCCGACGAGGAATTGGCCCGGGAATTCCTGGTTTACCTGGCGCTGCTTGACACGCTTGAGGCCGAGCGTTTGCCGATCTGCCTGCCCATCCTCGACCGCGAACTGCTTGGAAGGCTGATGCTGCGCATCAAGGGTCTTGTCAACCTTGCCGGGTTGGCGGCTCAATGCCGGCCGCTGCTGGTTTCGGACGGGGACAAGGCGGATCCGGAAGTGGAACCGGATCCTTATGTGCTCCAGTTGGAGGCCAGCGCCGAGCGGTGCCACGCCGGTCGCGACCTCGTGGGCGCGGCATGCGCGATGATCCAGGTGGCGCGGCTGAGCACGGGCGACCGTTCGAGCCGCGCGGAAGACCTGGCGAGGTCGCACCTGAGGGAGCTTGCGGCGGGGCTTGCCGGCCCCCTTCACCTGGCTCCGGCCGATGTCGCCCGGCTGGAGACGCGGCTCTATCCGGTCCTCGAGAAGGCCGACCAGGGCCGCTTCATCACCAACGAGCAGAGGCTTCTCCTCGAGTTGCAGGCGATCATGAGCGAGTCGGAGAGGCCGGCGCGCTCGCTCGACATCTACCGGTGGCTCACGAGCGCCGGCACCCGCCCCGTGAGCCGGCAGTTGCCCCACCAGGACATGGTGCAGGCGTCGAGGCGGCTGCAGGCCGTGCTCCGCTATCTTCCGGGGGTCCGTGTCGACGAGGCCGACAGCGCCGCCTTGCGCGACATCTTCCGCGGCAGCCTCGCCACCTGCCGCGACGCCCTTCGCGACAGGTTCCAGCCGTTCCTCGAGGACGCGCTCGACGATGTCGGCCTCCAGCCGAGGCATCCCCTCGAGCGCGTCTCGCGCCGCAAGCTGGTGCGCGAACTCATCGACCGCATCCTGGCCGACGGCTACTTCAGCTACTTCGATGTCCGCGACGCCATCAGCCGCAACAGCCTCAAGCTGCCCGACATCACCGAGCGGGGCGAGTGGGGCGCGGACGATCCGCTGCTGAGGCTCGACCGCCACCTCACCTTCAAGTTCGAGGGGATCTACCAGTCGGGCCAGTTCCACGCCAAGGCTCTCCAGAACCTCACCTCGGCGCTGTTCGGAACCCATTGGGGCCGGCTTTTCTGGTCGTATGTCGTGGCCCCTTACGGCATCGCCCTTCTCTTGGTTTCCATTGGCATCATCCTCGCGCGCCACCTCCCCGGGGGGGCCGGCAAGCAGGACGAGGTCAGCCCCGTCGGCAGCCTCCTTTCATGGCTTTGGATCGGGGTCATCGGCACCGCCCTTTCCTACACCCGGGCCAACGATTCGCTGCGCTCCCGGGTGGCCTCATGGCTCCTGTGGGCCGCCTCCGGGCTGCACTGGCTCGTCGAGGACCTTCCCGTTTTGCTGGCCAGGCATCCGGCTTTCAGGGCCGCCGTGCTCGTGCCTTTGCGCCTGGCGTGGTACCTGGCGATCAAGCCGGGCCTCGCCATATTGGCCCTCCATGTGTTCACCCCCCTGGTGATCCCGAACCTGGTGATCGGCGCGGCGACATGGTTCCTCCTGGCCCTCGTCATGACAACCAGGCCGTTCCTGCTTTTGGACAGGAGGCTGGCGGAAATCGTCGTCGACTTCGTCCATGCCGTCAGGGCCGGCCTAGTCGGCAGGCTGTTCGAGGCCTTCGACAGGATCTACAAGACGCTCTTCAAGGCCGTCGAGACGGCGTTGGTCCGGGCGGACGAGGCGCTTCGTTCCCGCTCAGACGATTCCGGGACGATGACCGCCCTCAGGGCTTCCGCCTCATTGGTCTGGGTGCCGCTGAGGGCCACCGGCAGGCTGCTGTTCGTGGTGCTGATCGAACCGATGATCCATCCCCTCAAGTTGCCCGTCTGCTTCGTGGCGGCCAAGGTGCTCTATCCCGTGCTGGGGCCGATGGGAACCGAGTCATGGATACCCGCGATGGCGCCGCTGACGGGTTACTGGCCGGCGATGACCATCGTCACCACCGCCATTTTCCTGATGCCCAATGTCTTTGGATTCCTGTTCTGGGAGTTCCGCGAAAACCGCGGGCTGTACGAGGCCAACCGTCCGGGCCGGCCGCGCACCGCCCCCGCCGGACCCGACGGGGAGGACATGCGGGCGCTCATGGAACCCGGCTGGCACGGCGGCACCTTGCCCCGCATCTTCTCCCGCCTGCGCCGCGCCGGCCGACCGGCGGCGGAGGGCGGCGACCGCGCCCGGGAACGCCAGGCGCTCAAGCAGCTCGAGGATGTCCGCGAGTCGGTGGCGCATTTCCTCAGGCGCAACCTGGTGGATCCGCTTGCCGTCTCGCCCGGGTGGGCCGGGGACGATCCGCGCCAATGGAGCCGGCCGCTGGAGGTCGGCTCTGTCTCCCTGTCCACGCACCGGGTTCGCGGCCATCTCGTTGCCGATGACGGGCATCCCGCCCTTACCGTCACTTTCGAGTTTCGGGGAGGAAGCCTGTGGGCCCATGTCGCCGCGGGCCCGTGGCTTTCCGGCCTGCCCGCGGAAAGGCGGCAGGGCGTGGCGTTGGCGGTGGCCTGGTGCCTCTGCGCCGCCGGAACCCAGCTCAACGACGAGCAGGTGGAAAGGATCCTTGGCGCCGGCTCGGGCGCCATGGTCTCGAGCGAACAGGCCCTGCATCTTTCGGTCGGGGGCCGGGAACTCCGCTACCGTCTCGATTCCCGTCACGATGAATGGGCGATCACCCGGGAATCGGACACGCCCGACCGGCAACCCGTGGTGGTCCGTCCCGCCTGGACCCTCCGTTTCCAGGACATGCCGTGGCGATACGATGACTTCACGGCCCGGTGGCGCACTCCCGCCCCCGCCGGCGCCGGCACTACCCTTGACCTTGCCGGGCAGGAGATCCGCCTCGTGTCGACCGAACAACCGGAGTGAACCGATGGGCATCTGGAAGCACGCGATCTGCAATGAGACCTTCGAGGGATGGGACCACGCCAGGGTTTGTTCCGTTTCCGCGGCGCTGGGTTATCAGGGCCTTGAACTCGCCCCGTTCACGCTGGCGCCCCGGATCGGGCAGGTGGACGCCGAAACGCGTCGGCAGGTTAGGGCCACGGCGGAAAAGGCCGGTTTGAAAATCATCGGGTTGCACTGGCTGCTGGCCAAGACCGAGGGATTCCAGGTCACCAGCCCCGATCCCGCCGTTCGGGCCAGCACCGCTTCCTACTTGGGGGAATTGGCGCGGGCCTGCGCCGACCTGGGGGGCGACCTGATGGTGTTCGGCTCGCCTCTCCAGAGGAAGATTCCCGAGGGAGCCACCCGCGAGCAGGCCACCGACTGGTTTGTCGATACCTTCAGGCAGTTGGTGCCTCATCTTGAGAAAACCGGGGTGCTGATGCTGCTGGAACCGCTGGCGCCCGCGGAATCCGACTTCATGCAGACGGCCCGGGAGGGCAATGCCCTGCTCGATCGCCTCAATCATCCGCTCTTCGGCCTGCACCTCGATGTGAAGGCCATGAGCAGCGACGAGGCGCCCCCCGCGGAAATCATCCGCCGGAACTTCCACCGCCTCGGCCATTTCCACGCCAACGACGCCAACCGGCGCGCTCCCGGCATGGGCGACACCGATTTCCTGCCGATTCTCCGGGCCCTCAAGGATGTCCAGTACAAGGGTTATGTCTCGATCGAGGTCTTCGACTACAAGCCCGATCCCGAGACGATCGCCCGCGAAGGCCTCAGGTACCTGCGGGAAGTGGAGGCCCGGCTGGGCGGAGCCTGATTGGTCTGCCGAATCAGCATCCGCCAAGCTCACGCCCGATGGATGGATGGCTGGATACGGTTTTCCTGATGGTTCAGGTCATCAAACATATTTGGCTTATCTTGTTCGATTGATCGAATTGACTGGCATGTGTCGATTTGCAATTGTCGGCGGATTGTTAATAATGAGAAGAACGGGTGGAGGATCATCGGCATGCCATCATTCAGCCCCGACCGCCGCGGCGTTCTTCAAGTGGGATTGCTCGGCTCCATCGGGTTGTCGCTTCCCGACCTGTTGCGGCTTGAATCCCGCGCATCGGTCAAGTCCGCCTCGCCACCCTCCGTTGTCATCCTGTGGATGCGTGGCGGCCCAAGCCAGCATGACATGTGGGATCCCAAGCCCGACGCCCCATCCGAGGTGCGCGGCGAGTTCGGTTCCATCACGACAAGCGTGCCGGGCGTGAGGCTCAGTGAGTACCTGCCGCTGTCAGCCAAGCAGATGCACCGGTTCTCCCTCGTGCGAAGCCTCCGGCACCGGCCCCAGGACGGCAATGTCGGCCACTCCGATGGCGACCAGATTTGCTTCACCGGCTACAAGTCCGGTCCGCAGTCCGATGTGAACATCATGCCCAGTTGCGGGTCGTGGGCCTCCCGGTTCCTCAGGGATGCCGACCCGGGCCTCCCTCCTTATGTGATGATCCCGAAGATGGTCCCCGGCACCGACTCCGCCTGGCTCGGCGCCACTTGCCGCCCCTTCGAGACCAAGGCGGATCCGGCCAGCACCGAACCGTTCAGCATTCCCAACCTGGCCCGCACCACCCGTCCCGGGGCGCCGGCCCCCGCCGAGGCCAAGGCCCTCGTCGACGCCTTCGACCGCAAGCTGTATTCGCCCCAGGCCGACGCGCTGGACCGCTTCCAGCAGCAGGCCCTCGACCTGCTCGCCAGCGAAAGGGCCCGCAAGGCCTTCGACCTCGACTCCGAGCCGGCCTCCCTGCGCGAAGCCTACGGCAAGATGCCTAATTTCGATCCCAAGGATCCGGAACGATGCGGCTGCCCCAACTGGGCCCAGCGCATGCTCCTGGCAGCCCGCCTTGTCGAGGCGGGCGTGCGACTCGTCACGGTCGACCTCCGCTGGTGGGACTTCCACAAGAAGGGCTTCGAATCGCAAAAGCTCGGCTTCCTCCCGCGTTGGGATCGCGCCTACACCGCCTTCCTCGACGACCTGGAACGCCGCGGCGTGCTCGACCGCACCCTGGTGGTGGCCTGGGGCGAGATCGGCCGAACCCCCGTTGTCAACAACAATGCCGGTCGCGACCACTGGCCGTATGTGATGTCGGCGGCCTTCGCGGGCGGCGGCGTCAAGGGCGGCCGCATCGTTGGCGCCTCCGACGCCAAGGGCGCCCATCCCAAGGACAATCCCAAGATCGTCCAGGATGTTCTCGCGACGATTTACCGCCACCTGTCGATCGACACCACGGCCATGGCCACCGATCCCACGGGCCGTCCCTTCCCCGTCCTTCAGGATGGCAAGCCGATCGACGAGCTGTTCTGATCCCGCCCGCTCGAATCCCACGGTTTTCATGGAGCCCGGTTATCCGGGCTCCTTTGTTTTTCCGCGCAGCAGGCGGAGCGAGCATCGCATAAGCTTCGGTTGTTTTGTCGGGCGGCGATCTCCACA
>JAGWVO010000127.1 GCA_018970845.1 Planctomycetota bacterium | reverse complement strand
GCACTTGCGTCCGAGGTTCAGGTCGCCGAGGCGAGCCTTGAGCTTGTCGAGCAGGTTCAGCTTGCACTCATGGCAGGGAGCCTGGGGAGCCTGGCCCTTGCCCTTGGCGGCGTCTTGGCCCTTGCCCTTGGAGTCGCCACCCTTGGCAGCGTCCTGGCCCTTGCCCTTGGAGTCGCCACCCTTAGCGGCGTCCTGACCCTTGCCCTTGGAGTCGCCACCCTTGGCGGCGTCTTGGCCCTTGCCCTTGCCATCGCCGCCCTTGCCGGCGTCCTGGCCCTTGCCAGCCGGAGCCTGGGCCTTCGAATCGCAAGCGTGGCACTTGCGTCCGAGGTTCAGGTCGCCGAGGCGAGCCTTGAGCTTGTCGAGGAAATTCAGGCCGCCATGGCAGGGAGCCTGGGGAGCCTGGCCCTTGCCCTTGGCGGGGTCTTGGGCCTTGCCTTTGGCGTCTCCGCCCTTGGCAGCGTCTTGCCCCTTGCCGGCCGGAGCCTGGGCATGGTGGCCAACTTGAACGACGGGGAGCGTCTCGGCGGCGGAAACGCTGCCAGAGAGCCACAGCGAGGTCATCACGAGGAAAGCGGACTTCACAGAACATCCTCCTTGGGGCCTATTGCGAGCAGCGTCGATGGGAACCTGGCCCTTCGAGAGCCTTCGGAAACCGATCCCGAAGTCTTCCCACCGCATGCCGGACGAAACGGCGGTTTGGAACAAGCATCCGTCCGGCGTCATGAGAACAATCGACCATGGGCCCACCGTGGCAAGAAAATTGTGAGTGCTTATGGGGATAAAAGATGGCGACCCGGGCGTCGCGCACGGCAAGACCGGCCAAATGGAACCAACGGATCAAGTTTCCAACCTTTCCCTGCTTGACATGAACATTGTGATTTCCAACGAAAAAGGCCCGCCGTTTTCGTCACGGCGGGCCTTTTCGCTTGTCTTTGGGAAGATTTTGCCAGTTATTTCGGCTTAAGGTCGGTCTGGGTCGTGGTTGTGGCCTGGGGAACTGGCGCCACGACGCTGGTCGGCGCCAGGGGGGGCTCCACCACTGTCACCTTGCCGTTCCATGAACTTGACGCCATGGATGAGCCGCAGCCGCATTCGGTGGAACCACCAAACAGGCTGTAGGTGCCGATGGATGTTCGGCATCCTCCGAGCGCGAACATCGCGGGGACGAGGGTGGCGATCACAAGCAGTCTTTTCATGGTGCCTGCCTTCCTGGCTTGGGCTTTGGCCATGCCGCCCCTGTGGCGGTGGCTGTGGGCCCGGTCATCCCCCTGTCTTGGGGGCACTTCCGATTGATCGGTTGGAAGGTCGCCCGTTCTGCCCTCCTCCGTTATCGTGATGATTCACGGATTTCGTTCGCCGGGCGAATCATAGCCTTAACCGGCACAGATTCACACGGGCCGTCGGATTCCCGGGCGGGATGGAGAAAACGGTGCCGAGGCGAGCCAGGAAGTGGTTTTTGGTGAGGCCTGAATCGGAAGCCATTTCCCGGATTCTGGCCGATGGGGGCGTCTCCTCACCCATCCTGGCAACCTTGCTGGCGACACGCGGGCTTGCCGATCCCGCTGCCATCAAGGCATTTCTTGAACCCAACCTGAAGGACCTGCATTCACCCTTCCAGCTACCGGGGATCGAGGCCGCCTGCGTCGCCATCGAGCAGGCGGTTTCCAACAAGGAACGCATCGGCATCCATGGCGATTACGATGTCGACGGACTCACGGGCACATCCGTTCTCGTCCTCGCGCTCAGGCAAATGGGAGCCCGGCCCGATTTTCACATACCCCATCGCAGGCGCGAGGGTTACGGCCTCACGCCCGCATCGATCGACCATCATCACCGCGAGGGCAGGAACCTCGTCATCACAGTGGATTGCGGCATCACGGCGCTCGAGGCGTGCGCGCGGGCCCGTGAACTTGGCTTGAGGCTCATCATCACCGACCATCATGAGCCGCGTTCGAGCCTGCCAGAGGCCGAGGCCCTGGTTCATCCCGCTTTGCCTGGTTCGGTCTACCCGTTTGCCGGGATCAGCGGCGCCATGGTCGCTTTCAAGCTTGCCTGGGCTCTGGCGATCCGCGCCTGCGGTTCGGAAAAGGTGAGCCAGCCATGGCAAAGGATCCTTCTCCAAGGGCTTGGATTGGCCGCGCTTGGCGCCGTGGCCGACCATGTTCCGCTTGTCGACGAGAACCGCGCGCTGGTTCGCTGCGGATTGGCCTACCTCGACCAGCATGCCACTCCTGGCATCAGGGCCCTCATGGATGTGTCGTTCCAGGGACGCGAGAGGCCGCTCAGGAGCGAGGATGTGGCGTTCCAGTTGGCGCCACGGCTGAATGCGGCGGGCAGGCTGGAATGCGCCAGGTTTTGCGTGGACCTTTTCACGGAGCCGGACGCGGGGAAGACGCGTCGCATCGCCGAAATGCTCGACGGCTACAATCGCACGCGCAAGAAGATGGAAGCCGACCAATCCCGCCAGGCGAAGGAGGACGCCCGCGAGAAGGGGGGGGATTCGCCCGTGGCCCTGGTCCTTGGGAGGCAGGGGTGGCACCCCGGCCTCGTCGGCATCGTCGCCAGCAGGCTTGTCGAGGAGTTTCACTGTCCGGCCTTCACGGTTGCCATCCCGCCTTGGGATGAGGAATCGGCCGATGAGCCCTTGGCGGTCGGGTCGGCCAGGTCCGCCGGTGGTTTGCCGGTGCACGAGGCCCTTGCCTCATGCGGCGACTTGCTGGCATCACATGGAGGCCACCGCGCCGCCGCGGGATTCAAGCTTCACCCTGACAACCTTCCGGCGTTGAGCGACCGGATCCAGGAATTCGCCCGGGCGCATTTCCGCGGCGCCGTGCCCAGGGCCGCCCTTTGCCTCGATGCGGAGGTGTCCATCGACAGCCTGACGATTGAGCAGGTCCGCCAAATCGACCGACTCGAGCCGTTCGGCATGACAAACCGTTCCCCCGTTTTCCTGGCGACGGGCCTCAGGCTTTCCGGAGAACCCCGTGTGGTGGGGACGCAGGGAACCACCCTGCAATTTTCCGTGACCCAAGGCGGCCGATCGATTGGATGTGTCGGTTTTCAGCTGGCCGAGAGGATCGAGGAACTCAAATCGGGGGATGGTCGCGTCAGCCTGGCTTTCCAAGCCAAGGTTGAGACTTTCAACGGGGCCACCAAGGTGAAAATGCATGTCGTCGACTTCCAGGCGGGGGTGAAGCCTGAGATTGAAGTCGTTTCCGCGGCTGAGGCCGCGCAGATCGCCTGAAAGGCGACTTTCTTTTTTTGATGCCAACAGGCTACCTTCGCATCCATTAATCGGAAGGAGCCGATTCATGGATGAATCCGTTGGCCGTGGCCTTCGCCTCAACGCGGCATGGCTGGCTTTTTCGATTCTGGCGGCCTTGGCGGCATATGCCGTTGCCTGTCTTTTTCCGGAAGCTCCGGCCAGCGAGACGGTCAGCCTGGGGCTCTCGGGCTGGTGCCGCCTCATTCTGGTCGCGGCCTCGGCGGTATTGGGCGGAGTCGCGCTTCGCGCCGGTTCGGGGCCGAGGGGCGATTGGCCCGTGTGGCCGGGATCGATTCCGGCGCTGGCCGCCTGCCTTGTCTTGGCCGGGACGATGGCCTTGGGAGAGCGGTCGCTGCGAGGAAAGCCAGGCGAGGAAATCCAGAGGTTCAGGACTGACGATGGCCCCGGGCCCGTCATCCAGTGGTACAGGCCCGGCCAGATGGACAGCATGGGACTGCTTTGCCGCGGCGGGGCCGTGTGCGCACTCGCGGGAGCCTTTCTCCTGCTTATTCCCGAAGCTGGCAGGCGGGTGTGCCTGGTGCTCACCGCCGCTTTTCATTTCTGCGGAATTCTCTCCGCGGTGTTCAGCGTGCCTCCTCCCAATGGAAGCGCCCCTTGGCTAGTCCAGCAGGCGTGGGTTCACATCTACAGGCCATATCTGCAGTTCGCGTACCTGAACAACGCCTACCACTTCTATTCGCCCGAGCCCGGACCGCCATCGTTCATGTGGTACCGGATCGACTATGCCGATGGCGAGCGCCGCTGGCTGAGATACCCCGACGACATGCGCAGCCCGGTCAGGATGCACTTCCAGAGGCTTTTGTCCATCGGGGAGAGCGCCAATCAGCCATCGGGCCGGGATCCCGACCAACTCAGGGCCGAGGAGGTTCACCAGCGCATCGGCCAGATGCTTCGGATGCCCGAGTTGCCACGGGACTTCGTCGCTCCCGTCGCCTGGCGTGATCCCGCTCCGAATACCCGGATACTGCTGGGGAGTTATGTCCGCTCGGTCGCCGACAGGTTTCCTAAGTCCGACAAGACGGGAGCCGAGATCATCGAGATCAGGCTCTGGCGCGTGGTTCACAGCATCATCGGGCCTGAGCAACTCGGCCGTGGCGTGGATCCCGGAGGCAGGAAATTCTTCGTCACCTGCTATCAGGGCCTTTACGACAAGGCCGGAATCGCCAAGACAGCCGATCCGGACGAACCGCTCAAGTTCTGGTTGCTGACCGCCTACGACCGCGACGACCTCGCCCGCATGCGCGAGCGCGCCGCCGAGCAGGAAGTTCGCATGATCCGCATTCGCGACCTTCGTGCCACCGGGGAGTTCACCGGTGCCAAGCAGGCCGTGATCGAGGAGGAAATCAAGGCGCTGGGGCGCTTGAGGCGCGACCTGGAGGACAGGCTCGCGGGACGCAAGCCGTCGGAGATCGACCTGTTCGCCATCCAGGCGGAGATCGACAAGTTTCCACCCCCTTACACGGAGGTCAGGTGATGCTTGACCAGAAGGCCCCGATCGGCAGCCCCCTGCAAGCCGCGCTGGCGCAGGTGCGCTCATTCATTGGCGCTGCCGACGAATTCCTCTTCACCCCCTCGGTGCCGTATTCCCTCGCCGCGATCCGCGTCATGGGCGGCCTGATGATCCTGTACATCCATGTGAATTTCGGAATCTGGCTTGGGGAATATGTCGGGCCGTCGGCATGGATCACTCATCCTGTGTCGGACATGCTGAGAAGCGCCGCGACCGATTATCCCAGCCTGCCGATGGGCTGGGTCGACGATCCGGCGAATCCGGCGGCTGTCTACAAGGGAATGACAACATTCTCGATCTTTTATCATGTGACGGACACGGCGTCGCTGTGGGCCATCCACGCCGCCATCCTGGCCGCCAACCTGATGCTCATCGCCGGCTACCAGACTCGATTCGCCGCGGTCGCCACCTGGGTCGGCGCCATCAGCTACATCCAGAGGGCCCAAACCAGCCTGTTCGGCCTCGACACGCTGACATCCATATTGCTTTTTTACATGTGCCTGGGGCCTTGCGGCGCCGTCTGGTCGGTTGATGCGTGGCTCAAGGCCCGCCGGGCCCGGAGGGAGGGCCTGCCCGCTCCCGAGCCAATCCCCACCGCTTCCGCCACTTTCGTCCAAAGGCTGATGCAGATCCACTTCGCCATCATCTACATCGGCGCCGGAACTTCCAAATTGATGGGCGCCTCGTGGTGGGGCGGCACGGCGGTCTGGGGGGTGATGGCCAACATGTCGTTCGCGCCTCTCGAGTTCGAGGCCTATTACCAGGGCCTGGCTTTCCTGTGCCGGCACAGGTGGCTCTGGGAAATCGTCATGTCCTCGCTCGTGGTGTTCACCCTGGTGGTCGAACTCGGCCTGCCGTTCATCATTTGGTTTCCCAAGGCCCGTTGGGTGATCATGACAGGGTCGCTGTTGCTCCACACCGGAATCGGATACATCATGGGCCTCACCGTCTTCGGAATCAGCATGGTGGTGCTGCTGTTCGCGTTTGTTCCATCCGAGAAGGCCTTGCTCATGTGGCGGCACCTCAGCGGCGCGCGCGCCTAGGCCATCTGTGGCGCCAGCGGCAGGTTCTTGTCGATCCGCCTGGCCGGCGCCTCGAGGCATTCGATGTACTTCTGGGCCGCTCCGGTGTTCCAGACGAGGACATCCTCGTCCTTTCCGATGGAGCCATCCCTGACGAGGTTTTCCAGAGCCTCGAGGCAGACCGCCGTTTCCGGGCAGATCGCGATGCCCTCCAGCGAGCACGCCCGCCTCATCTGGAAGTCGATCCTCTCCTCGTCGGCCTCCACCACCCTTCCGCCCGAGGCTCGCACGGCATCGAGGATCAGGAAGTCACCGACGGCGGCGGGAACCCGAAGCCCGCTGGCCCGGGTTCGAGCGCCCTTGAATGTCTCCGCGTGCCGGGCATCGGCTTGCCATGCGCGCGCCAGCGGCGCGCAACCGTTCGACTGGCATGCGTAGAATCTGGGCAAGCGGTCGGTCTTAAGCCAACCCAGGGCCCGCAACTCCCTGAAAGCCTTGTCCATGCCGACGAGGCCCGTGCCGCCACCGGTGGGGTAGAGGATCGCGTCGGGAAGGGTCCAGTCGCGCTGGTCGGCCAACTCGAGGCCCATCGTCTTCTTGCCTTCCAGCCTGTAGGGTTCGCGCAAGGTCGACATGTCGAACCACCGGCACGATTCCGCGTTGTCGCGAACCAGCGCCCCGCACTCATGGATCAATCCGTTGACCAGGAAAACCTTGGCTCCGTACAGGATGGCTTCAAGGCGGTTCACGACGGGGGTGTCTTCCGGCATGAGGACAAAAGCCTCGAGGCCGGCCCGGGCGCAGTAGGCCGCAAGGGCGCCTCCGGCGTTGCCGGCGGTCGGCGCCGCCAGACGCTTAAGACCCAGCCAGGCCGCCATGCTGACGGCGACGGCCATGCCCCGCGCCTTGAAACTGCCGGTTGGCAGCAGCGACTCATCCTTCACGACGAGTCCCGGCACCCCCAAGGCCCCGCCAAGCCTCGGGCAGGACAGGAGGGGCGTTGGGCCCTCTCCCAGGCTCACCGGTTCCTGGTCGGCAGGCAACGGCAGGAGTTCCCTGTACCTCCACATGCCCGGTGGCCGTCGCCTCAGGCTTTCCGGATTCACCGACCGGCGTATCCCGTCGATGTCGTAGGCCACTAGCAACGGCCGGCCAAGGTGGGTGCCGTGCGCGATTCCCGGGGCGAAACGGCTTCCGTCCACGGGGCTTTCCAGGTGAGTCACATGGCAGTTGACGGCATTCATCGGCGCGCTCCCCTGGATGGTTTCAAGTCCACTTTGATCCCGCGGACCCCGGCTTGATTCAATTTCCGGCCGCTGTTTACACTCCGACCCGACTCGGGAGACCCGCGGGCAAGGACGCCCCACAACCATGGCAAGGAAGCCTTCATCCCATGCCCGCGCCATCGGTTGTGCGGATGCCGCAAGGAGTGCAGGTCTGGTCGCCCGCCAAGGTGAACCTGCACCTCGAAGTCCTTGGCAAGAGGGCGGATGGGTTTCACGACCTGTCAACCCTGATCGTGCCTATCAGCCTACACGACACGCTCGAGATGCGGGACGATCCGGCTGGCGGGATCAGCCTGGAGTGCGACGAACCGGCGTTGTCATCGGGGCCCGACAACCTTGTTTTCCGCGCAGCCATGATGTTGCGCGATGCCTTGGCCCCCGGAAGGGGAGCCAGGATCAGGCTCATGAAAAGGATCCCGTTCGAGGCCGGCCTTGGCGGCGGTTCGGGAAACGCCGCGGCAACGCTGCTTGGCCTGGAAACCCTCTGGGGGTTGCGGGCGGGCCCCGGCAGGCTCATGGAAATGGCCGCCGCGCTTGGAAGCGATGTTCCCTGCTTCCTCACGGAGGGCGCCACGCGCTGCGAGGGGCGCGGCGAACGGGTGACCGGCGTTCCCTCGGGAGCCAGGTTCCACATGGTCGTCGTGAAGCCCAGGGAGGGGCTATCCACGAGAGATATTTTTTCCCGGCTTCGTCCGGGATACGGTCGGGAATCGGTCGAGGAGGCCCAGGGGGCCCTGGCCGCCGGCGATGTCCGGAGGCTGGGGAGGGCTTTGTTCAACCGCTTGGAGGAGGCGGCCTGCGATGCCTTGGGATGCTTGGCGGCGTTGCGCGCCGGGATGTCCGCGGCAGGGCCTGTCGGGGTGGTCATGACGGGGAGCGGCAGCGCGATGGTCGCGCTTGCCGACGGTGCCGCGCATGCCGCGGCGCTGGGGCGGGACTATCGGGGACTCTCCACGCCGGCCGGGCCGGTGAGCGTCTTCGTGGTCTCCACGCCCGCCTGAGGCGCGCGGGCTACCTTGGCTAGGAGAAACGATCTTGGAAATCACCGAAATCCGCATCAAGCTGCTTGACGAGCGCGGGGAAAACGAGCGTCTTCACGCCTTTTGCTCGATCACCTTCGACAACTGGTTCGTGGTGCGCGACCTGAAGATCATCGAGGGCCCCCGCGGCCATTTCGTCGCGATGCCCAGCCGCAAGCTCACCGACAGGTGCCAGCGGTGCTCGTGCAAGAATCATCTCCGGGCCAGGTTTTGCAATGGCTGTGGCGCGAGACTCGACGAGGGCCGCGCCATGAGGGTTGGCGAGGGCAGGATCAAGCTCCACGCGGACATCGCCCATCCCATCCATGGGCTGGCGCGTGACTCGATACAGTCGGAGATCATCAAGGCATATGAGCTTGAAAGGGAAAAGGCCAAGCTTCCCGGATATGTGTGCAACTACGACGAGATCGATGCCGGCGACTTCGACGCGGTTCCCTCCTACCGCACCCATGAACCGCAGAACCCCCGGGGGCCGCGTCGGCTTGGCGACGCGCCGAGAACGCCCCGAGGCTACACGACACCCTGATTTGGCGATCAGCCGGGACCTGCCCTAAAATCATGTTTCAAGGTCCTGGTGGGATCTTGCGGCAGGGTGCGGCGCATGGCGGGTGTTGATGAACCGGGTGAATGGCCTTCCCGACAAACGGACGAGTCGACCCGCAGCTTCGATCCGGCCTCTCCGGATTGGGAGTCCGATGGCCAGGACATTCCCACGCACACCCGCTCAGAGGGCGATTCGCGGGCCCCTGACGCCGCGAGCGAAGATTCTCCGGGAGGTTGGGAAAGCGACCTTCGCGACCGGCTCAGGCTCACTGGCTTCTCCGAACCAAGGTCGCTGATCGAACCGCTGCCGGGACGCCGCGTCTACCTTTGCAGGCACCTCGACCTTGACCGGAATGTCGCCGTGAAGGTGTTCCTGCCCGTACCGGGCGCCCGCAGGCCATGGCTTGAGGCCTTCAAGCGCGAGGCGCGTGCCGCGGCGAAAGTCGACCATCCCCTGGTCCTGAGGCTGCACGCGGGAGGGCAACTTGAGGGCTGCGCCTACCTTGTCTACGACTATTGCGAGGGTGGA
>JAGWVO010000126.1 GCA_018970845.1 Planctomycetota bacterium | reverse complement strand
CCCTTCACGATCCCCGCGATGTCGACGAGCTTGAGCGCCGCCGGGATCAGCTTCTGGGGCGGGATCAGGGCGGCGATCCGCGCGAGACGGCCGTCGGGCACGCTCACCATGCCCTCGTTGGGCTCGATCGTGCAGAACGGGTAGTTGGCGGCTTGGGCCTGCTTGGAACTGGTGAGCGCGTTGAAAAGGGTGCTCTTGCCCACATTGGGAAGCCCGACGATGCCTGCCTTCATGATGAATCCGCGACCCGCTTGGCGAAGTTGATCAGAAAGTCATCCTATCAGGCCTCGGGGCCTTCGCCCCCGAGGTCGAGCAGGTGGCCCAGCTTGTCGCGCTTGGTTCGCAGGTAGCGGGCGTTGCGTTCATTGGGGGGAAGTTCCACGGGAACGCGTTCAACGATGCTCAGGCCGTGGCCCTCAAGACCCACCACCTTGCGAGGGTTGTTGGTGAGCAGCCTGATCTGCCTCACTCCCAGGTCGGCGAGGATCTGCGCCCCGATGCCGTAATGTCTCAGGTCGGCGCCGAAACCCAGGGCCAGGTTGGCCTCAACGGTGTCGAGGCCCTGCTCCTGCTGGAGCTTGTAGGCGTGAAGCTTGTTGATGAGCCCGATGCCGCGTCCTTCCTGCCGCATGTAAAGGATCACACCTTTTCCCGCTTCCACAACCTGACGCATCGCATGGTGCAGCTGCGATCCACAGTCGCACAGGAGGCTCGTGAAAATGTCTCCCGTGAGGCATTGAGAATGGATGCGCACCAGAACTGGTTCCTCCTGGGCGGGCACCATGCCGTTTTTTTCAACTCCCACCCCGCCGAAGCAGAGCGCCAAGTGGGGATCGGCATCCACCATGCTGCTGAAGGCGACGAGGTCGAAGTCTCCAAACCGTGTCGGCAGGGTGACCTGGATTTCACGTTTGACGAGCCTTTCGCGCTGGCGGCGGTACTGGATCAGGTCCTCGATGGTGCACATTTTGAGGTCGTGCCGCGCCGAGAACGACCTGAGGTCGGGCAGGCGCGCCATGGAACCGTCTTCATTGCAAATTTCGCAAATCACCGCGGCGGGTGAAAACCCGGCCAGGCGGGCCAGATCAACGCTGGCCTCGGTATGCCCGGCGCGGACCAAAACGCCGCCGTCGCGGGCCCGCAAACCCGGCACATGGCCCTTGCCGCGCACGAGATCCTGCGGGGTGCTGCGCGGGTCGGTGGCCACCTGCACCGTTCGGGCGCGGTCGTGCGCCGAGGTTCCGGTGGTGATGCCTGTGCGGGCGTCGATGCACGGGGTGAAGGGAGTGGTCTGCGAGTCGACGCCCTGCGATGGCACCAGGTCGAGGCCGAGGCGGTCGCAGATTCCGCCGTCCATGGCCAGGCAAACCAGGCCGCAGGCTTGCCGCATCATGAAGTTGATGGCTTCCGGCGTGGCGTTTTGCGCCGGGACGATCACATCGCCCTCGTTTTCACGGTTCGGGTCGTCAACCACGACGATCATCCGCCCGGCGCGAAGTTCGTCGAGCGCCTGGTCAATCGGGCAAAAGCCTTCGCGAAGGCCTGAATTGGGCATGAGGCTTACCCCCGGAAGGCGACAAAAAGCCGCCATGCGAGTTTATTTTAGTGTCGAGGTGGGGCGTTCCAGAATGGCGAAACCCGATCCGGTGGCTTGAACGGGCTTCCTTCGCCCCCCATAGTGACAAGATTGACGGATACACCGCCTCGTCGGCCGTTCCAACCCTCCCCGGAGTACGAGCAGCATGAGCAAGAGATACGGTCTATGGCTTGTCGGCGCCTGCGGAGGCGTTGGCACGACCATCGCCCTGGGTCTGGCCGCCCTGGCCCGCAAGGTGACCGAAACAACCAGCCTGGTGACCGAGCTACCCCTTTTCGACGGCATCGAACTGGCCCAGGCCGAGCAGTTCGTGGTTGGCGGGCACGAGATTCGCCAGGCCGGTTTCCGCCAGACGGCCAGCGAAATGCATGAGCGCGCCGGTGTGTTCCATGAGAGCCTTTTGGCGGCGTGCTCCGAAACCCTTGCCTCATGGGAGTCGAACCTGCGCCCGGGCACCCTGGTGGCGTGCGGCGAAACCATCGCCAAGCTCGCCGATCGTCCCGAAGTGAATGCTGTTGAAACGCCGGCCAAGGCGATTGAGAGGATCAAGGCCGACATCCTCGACTTCAAGAACCGCCACAAGCTCGACGATGTGGTCGTGCTTTCGGTCGCCTCGACGGAGCCCCCGTTTCCCACCGGGCCCGAACACCAGAGCCTGTCGGTGCTCGAGCCGCTGCTGTCGCGCGCCGGCAACCCCGTCCTGCCCGCCAGTTCGCTCTACGCCTACGCCGCGCTTGACCTCGGCCTGCCCTATGTGAATTTCACGCCTTGCCTGGGCGCCACCATGCCGGCGCTTGAGGAGCTTGCCGCCAAGCGCGGCACCGTGATCGCCGGAAAGGACGGCAAGACCGGCGAGACGCTCATGAAAACCGTGCTCGCGCCGATGTTCGCCCACCGAAATTGGCGCATCCTGAGCTGGGTGGGCCACAACATTTTCGGAAACCGCGACGGCGTGGTGCTCGACGACCCGCGCAACAAGGCCGCCAAGGTGGGCCACAAGGACGCCGTCATCTCGAGCATCGTCGGCTACAAGCCCTCGACCCTGGTGAGCATCGAGTACATCCCCAGCATGGACGACTGGAAGACGGCCTGGAACCACATCCATTTCCAGGGGTTCCTCGGCACGAAGATGATCCTCCAGTTCATCTGGCAGGGCTGTGACAGCCTGCTGGCGGCGCCATTGGCGATCGACCTTGTCCGCCTGACGCTCCTGGCCCGATCCCGCAAGGAGACCGGGGTGCTGTCCCACCTGGCGTGCTTCTTCAAGGGCCCGCAGGGATGCGCCGAGAACGACTTCTTCAAGCAGTTCACCATGCTCGAGGAATATGTCACCACCTGCCGCGAGTGCGAGTGAGCCCGCCATGGAACTCGCCTTCAGCACCAACGCGTTCCTGAACTTCCCGTTCGACGAGGCGGTGGGCAGGCTCGCGTCGATTGGCTACAAGGGCGTCGAGTTGATGGCGGATGTGCCGCACGCCTGGCCTGCCTACCTGTTGCCGGCCCAGAAGGCGGCGCTGCGGGATTCGCTCGACCGGCGCGGCCTGGCCATCTCGAACATCAACGCGTTCATGATGCACGCGGTGGACGACCCCCGGCAAAAATACTGGCATCCGAGCTGGATCGAACCGGATCGGAATTACCGCCTGATTCGCGTCAACCACACCCGCAAGGCCCTGAGCCTGGCCCGTGAACTTGGCGCGCCCTGCATCACCACCGAGCCGGGTGGACCGGTCGGCGCCGGGGAATCATGGGCCAGGGCCCTCGACCTGTTCGTCGAGGAGATCAAGCCCGTTCTCGGGCACGCCGAGCGCGAGCGGGTGAGGCTGCTGGTGGAACCTGAGCCCGGCCTTTTGATCGAGACTTCCGAGCAGGCGCTCGAGTTCATGGGCCGCTTCGATTCCCCCTGGCTGGGCCTGAACTTCGACATCGGCCACAGCTACTGCGTGGGCGAGGATCCCGCGCGCGTGGTGCCGATGCTGGCCCCCCACATCGGCCATGTCCATCTCGAGGACATCGCCGCCACGCGCGTGCACCATCACATGGTGCCCGGCACCGGGGCGATCGACTTCGCGGCGGTCTTGGCGGCGCTTCATCGGGCCGGCTACGGCGGATGGATCACGATCGAGCTTTATCCCTGCATCGACAATCCCGACGACGCCGCGCGCCGGGCCAGGGAGCATATCCTGCCGGTCGTCTCGCGCGTGCTTTCCGGGGGCGCGGCGTGATCGCGTGGGCGCGGCTGGTCCGATTGCCAAATTTGCCATCTCCCTTGGCCGACATAGCGCTGGGGGCCCTCGCCGCCGGCTGGCCGGCCGGCCATCTCTCCGTGGCTTGCCTGGCGCTGGCCTCCGTGGCGCTTTACGCCGCCGGGATGGTGCTCAACGACTACTTCGATGTCGCGGAGGATTGCCTCCAGCGTCCCGAGAGGCCTCTCCCCCGGGGGGAAGTCAGCCGGCGCGCCGCGGGCGTGGCCGGCCACGCCCTTTTGGGACTTGGCCTGGTTTTCGCAACGCTTTCGGGGCGCTTCCTGGGGGGTAATGATCCGACCCCCGGGCGCGTGGCCATGGGCCTCGCCGCCGCGGTTTGGCTTTACAACGCCTGGGCCAAGCGCACCATCCTGGGGCCCATCGTGATGGGGGCCTGCCGCGGGCTCAATGTGCTCCTGGGGGCCAGCGTGGCGGGCGAGCCGGGTTTGTCCGCGGCATGGCTGCCTTCCGCCGCCAGTTTCCTTTACATTGCGGGGCTCACCTGGTTCGCGAGGAATGACGGCGGCCGGAGCCACCGCTGGCAACTCGCAGCTTCCGCAGCGGTGGTGGCTGTTTCGCTTGGCCTGACGGGCGGGACGCTTGCCGTGGAGGGAAATTGGGTTGCGGTGGCGGCAATCGTCGGGCTGTTCGCGTTCCTGGGACAGCGCGTCTCCCGCGCGCTGCGGAATCCCGAGCCGGCCTCGGTGCGCCCTGCGGTGGGACGGCTGCTGCTTGGATACATTCCGTTCGACGCGGCCTGGGCCGCGGGCTTGGCGGGACCGGCCGGATGGGGCATCCTGATACTGATGCCAGTCATGGTCGGGTTGCGGCGGTTGATGGCCGCCAGGCTGACCTGACGGAACGCGGGAGGCCAGTTCCATGATCCGCCTCGGAATCCTTGATTTCGACACTTCCCATGTGGTGGCCTTCGCCTCCCGCCTCAACCATGCCGGGGTGGCGGAGAGCCAATGGGTGGACGGCGCCATGGTGGTGGCGGGCTGTCCGGGTGAGTCGGCGCTCGCGCCCGATCGCCTTGCCGGGTACACCGCCGAGGCGAAAAAGCTCGGAATTCCGCTGGTGGACAAGCCCGCCGACCTCCTGGGGAAGGTGGACGGCGTGATCGTCGCCTCGCTCGATGGCACGGTGCACCTTGAAAGGGCCAGGCCGTTCCTCGAAGCCGGCTTGCCCGTGTTCATTGACAAGCCGTTCGCGTGCTCCGCGGCCCAGGCGCGCGCCATCGTCGCCTTGGCGGCCCGGCACAAGGCACCGCTGTTTTCCAGTTCGAGCCTCCGGTACGCGCCCGAGGTGCTGGCCGCTCGCGCGGAACTCGGGCCGCTGGAAGGCGCGGCCGCATGGGGGCCCGGCTCCCTTTCGGGCGACAACAAGCGGAACCCCGGCCTGTTCCATTACGGGATTCATGCCGCTGAAATGCTTTACGCCCTGCTCGGCCCCGGGTGCAAGCGAGTGACCGCCGTCAGCCAGCCGGGAGCCACCGCCGTGACCGGTGAATGGGCCGACGGGCGGATAGGCACGGTGCGCGCCATCCGCAAGGGCGCCTCCGGTTTCGGATTCAGCGCCTGGGGAGCCAAGGCGGCTCGCGCCGGCGCGGTGTCCACCGATGTGATCTACCGCGAACTCCTCAAGCGGATGGTCGTGTTTTTCCGCGAGAGGAAGCCGCCGGTGGATCCGGCCGAAACCGTGGAACTCATGGGCTTCCTCGAGGCGGCCAACACGAGCGCCGCCAACCACGGTTCGGTCGTCACGGTGGACGCGCCATGAGCCTTGTCTCGGCCCTGCTCGTCGCCTTGGCCGGGCAGGCCGACGGCTGGAAATTCGACACGGTCCACAGGCCGGGAAAGGAACCCCTTTCCGGCCTGGTGGTGAGGCAGGGCGCCGATGCCATCGAGTTCAAGCAGGTGGTGCGCAAGCCGGGTTCCCCGACGCTGGTGTTCGCGCTGACATTCAAACCCTCGGAGGTGTCTAAGCTCGACCTGATCGACGATTCCGACCGGGCGGAACTCACGCGCAAGCTCGAGAGGCTCGAGAACGACCGGCGCCTGCTATTCGCCCATTTGAGACGGCTTGAGAAGGGGGCTCCCGCCGAGGACCTGCCGGGCCTGTCCACCGCCCCATGGCCTGGAGATCCCTCCGGCGCGACCATGGCCAGGGTCTACGGGGGATCCCGCTTCAGGCTGTTGACCACCGCGGGAGCCGAGCTGGCGCAGTTGGTGGCCCTGCAGCTTGAGCAGGTGTTCGCGGCCTACGCCCAACTCCTGCCGCCGCGGGTTTCCGGAGCCAGGCCGGTGACCATTCTTCTCGCGCGCTCGCCCGCCGAATACGCCGTGCTGGCCAAGGGCAGGGGCGCCGGAGGCCTTGCCAACCCCGCCTTTTACGATCCCGCGACCAACACGGTCGTTTGCGCCAGCGACCTCGACGAGATGGACAGGCGGATCGACGCTCTCAGGGAACACCATGCGGGTGAGTTCGCCCGGATCCAGAAAGGCGAGAAGGAACTCAAGGCCGCGTATTCAAACCGCCCCCCGGCCGACCTTTTGGCGGTATTCCAGCAGGCGCGAGCCAAACTCAGGACCGTGGTGGAAGGCAACGAGACCCTGGTGAGGAACTCCCGAAGGCTCCTCCTCGAAAGGCTCAACCACGAAGCCTGCCATGCGTATCTGGCCAGCGAGGTCTTTCCCGTCGCTGGCGGCGGCCTGCCAAGGTGGCTCGACGAGGGGTTGGCGCAGGTGTTCGAGGGATCGCTAGTGGAGGCCGGGGAACTAAGGGCCGAAAGGCCCGACCCCGTTCGCCTGGCCAAGCTTCGCAGCCTCATGCAATCGGATGATTTTCCACCATTGCCTGAAGTCCTGAGGGCGGACGCCAAGTCTTTCCTGGTGCATCGCATCGAGGGCCGGGGAGATTCCGAGCGGGCCTACTTGGTGGCCTGGGGGCTGGCCTACTGGCTCCTGTTTGACCGGCAGGCCCTGGCCGGTCCTGTCCTTGACAAGGCGTTGGAGTCCCGGGCCAAAGGCGCCGATGCGGTGGCTTTCTTCGAGGCGTTGGCGGGATCGCCGCTTCCCGAGGCCGAGAAGACATGGCGCGAGGCGATGAGAACCCTCAAGTCCAGTGGCGGCCGCTAGCTATAATTAAACGCAACACTACCAGAGCCGTGAGCAACGCATGCCATCTCCCATCCGGCCGTTGGATCTGAAGTCCAGGCTTTCCGCCGATCCCCTGAGGGTTTACCTGCTGGATGTCAGGCAACCCCAGGAACATGAGTTCGCGGCGATTCCGGGAGACCAACTCATTCCCTTGGATGAACTGCCCAGGCGGGCACAGGAGATCGACCTCGCGCCGGGCCAGACCCTCGTGGTTTACTGCCACCATGGCGTCAGGAGTTGGCACGCGGCGTGCTTCCTTGAGGCGCAAGGCTTTGAGGGAGTCATGTCGCTTTCCGGAGGCATTGAGGCCTACAGCGTGGAGGTGGATCCTGCCATCCCCCGGTACTGAAGCCGAAGGTTCGCCCCTGTCCCATTTTGGCGCCGATGGCAGCCGCATGGTTGATGTGGGTGCAAAGCCCGTGACAAGCCGCATGGCTAGGGCCAGCGGCAAAGTGGTGATGCGGCCTGAGACCTTGCAGCTGATAATTGACAAGGGTTTGGCCAAAGGGGATGTGCTCGAGGTGGCCCGGTTGGCGGGGATCATGGCGGCGAAGCGGACGCAGGATTTGGTTCCCCTGTGCCATTCGCTGCCTCTGGACGGCGTGGATGTGCGGTTCTCGCCGTTGCCACCGGACACACTCCTGATTGAGGCCACGGCCCGGGCCACGGCGCGAACGGGCGTGGAGATGGAAGCGCTGGTGGCGGTGAGCGTGTCGGCCCTCACCGTTTACGACATGACCAAGGCCGTGGACAAGGTTATGGTGATTGGGGAAATCCGGTTGGAGGAAAAGCGCGGTGGACGCTCGGGCGTCTTTTTGCGCGAGGATCAGGGCTGAAAAGCTTATCCATTTTCCCCGGTGCCCCATGTCCACCGCATTCGAGACCTCGCTGACCGTGGCGAACGCTACCTATTTGCCGAGCTTGGAATCCAATGCGCGCGACTTGGTCGCGGCGGAAATGGATGGCGTCGAATCGCGCATTGATGGAGTCCTGTCAAGCAGGCCCGAGCGACTTCGCGGCATCATCGACCATGTCTCGCAATATCGGGGAAAGCGTTTCCGACCATTATTGGCGCTGCTGGTGGCGCGGACTTCAGGGCCCGTGAAATCGGCCCACATTGACTTGGCCGCAGCGATTGAACTCATGCATACCGCGTCGCTTGTGCATGACGATATCCTCGACAATGCCGACACCCGCCGCCATGTGCCGGCCATCCACTCTCGCTGGGGCCATCAGGCCGCCGTGCTTCTGGGCGACTACCTGTTCAGCCATGCCTTTGAGCTGACGGCCTCCGTCGGCGATGCCCGCCTGAACCGTGAAGTCGCGATGACGGCCCGCAAGGTCTGCCAGGGAGAGATCCACCAAAGCCTCGAGGCCGGCAACTGGAACATTTCCGAAGCGGCTTACCAGGACATGATCGAAGGAAAGACGGCGGAGATGATTGCCGCCTCGGCGCGTCTGGCGGCGATGATCTGCGGCCGCACCGAGGCTGAGTGCCTCTGGTTCGATTCCTACGGACGCAACCTGGGGATGGCGTTCCAGATCGCCGATGACCTGATCGACTTGGAGGGGCAGGAAGGCCGGGCGGGGAAGTCCCTTGGAACCGACCTCGACCAAGGCAAGGCGACGCTGCCGTTGATCCATGCGCTGACAAATTCCAAGGGAACCGATCGTGAGGAACTGGTTCGAATCCTGGGTTCGGGCGGTGACCGTGCGGGCCTTCGGCGTCAGCTCGAGAAATCAGGTTCAATCACCTTTGCCCGCGATAAGGCCCGAGACCATGTTTCCCAAGCCAAGCGGGCCATTTCGTTCCTTCCTCCCTCACCCTACCGACAAGCCCTCCTTGGTTCCGCGGAAAAGGCGTTGGCAAGGGATTGCTGAAATCAATCATCTCTACAATTTCTTTTGGGGCCGTCCTAGGAGATTCTGATCCTAGGGTATCCCAATAGGCCTGAAGTATTCAAAACTGTCATTTCGTCAGACTGGTGAGCTATTGAAGCTATTTGTATCGGGATCAATTGCCCGTGCGGCAGGTGAGATATTTGGCGTGCACCGGAATACGGCGGTATTATTCTTCACCAAGATTCGGAGGTTGATCGCTGAATACCAAGAACAGAAGATGTCAGAAGCGTTTGAAGGTTCTGTTGGAAATGATGAGTCGTACTTTGGAGGTAAGCGCAAAGGCATCAGGGGCAGGGGTGCTGCTGGAAAAATTGCTGTTTTCGG
>JAGWVO010000125.1 GCA_018970845.1 Planctomycetota bacterium | reverse complement strand
GCCCTGGCCGCGGGGGCCGGATACCCCGCCGCCATCAGGCTCGCCAACATCGCCGGCGGGCTCGAGGTGGAAAAGATCGGCGTCGCGCCCGTCACCAGGGAGGAGATCCTCGCCGACATCGCCCGCGCCGACAGCGGCCCCCGGCGCGGCAAGGAGCGCTCCCTCGAGGCCCTCGTCCATGAACTCCACCACCGCCGCGACGCCGGCCAGACGGTGGTGTTCACCAACGGCTGCTTCGATGTCCTCCATGCCGGCCATGTGCAGTACCTCGACGAGGCCCGCGCCCAGGGCGACATCCTCGTGGTGGGCCTCAACAGCGACGCGTCCGTCCGGGCGCTCAAGGGCCCGACCCGGCCGGTGAACAACCAGGAGGCGCGCTCCCTGGTGCTCGCGGCGCTCGAGGCCGTGGACCATGTCGTCGTGTTTTCGCAATCCACGCCGCTTGAGCTCATCAAGGCGATCAGGCCCGATGTGCTGGTCAAGGGCGCCGACTATTCCCGCGAGGCCGTGGTGGGCGGCGACTTCGTCGAGTCGTACGGCGGCCGGGTCCACCTGGCGGGCCTGCGCGCCGGCGAGTCGTCCACGCGCATCATCCAGCGGCTGGAGGCGGCTTGAATCCTCCCCCTGGCCCGGTGGCCGTGTTCCTGCCCGGATGGGTGGGGGATGCCGTCATGGCCACTCCGGCGCTCAGGGCGCTGCGCGACTGGTCGGGCGGCGCCGGCATGGTCGCGGTCGGAAAGCCCGCCCCCCTCGCCACGCTTGCCGGTTCGGACTTCTTCGACGAGTCGATCACCACGGGCGCCGGCGGCCTTTCCGGAATCTGGTCGGCGGCCGGGGCCCTGCGAGCCTTCCGTCCCCGGGTCGCCGCGCTTTTGAGCAATTCGTTCCGCGTGGCTCTCATCGCCTCTCTGGCGGGCTGCCGCCACCGCGTGGGCATGGACATGCACGGCCGGGGCTGGCTCCTCACGCGGTCGTTGCGGCCCGAGCGGGACGGGTCGGGAAGGCGCGCGATCGTTCCCGCGCTGGTGGATTACAACCGGATCGCCGCCGCCTGCGGCGCCCCTTGGCCCGGCGGGTCGCTGGAACTCGGCTTGGCTCCGGCCGACATCGCCTTGGCGGACGGCGTGTTCGGCCATTCCGCCCTGGCCGGCCGCGATGTCGTCATCCTCAATCCCGGGGCGGCGTTCGGGGCGGCGAAGTTCTGGCCCGCGGAATCGTTCTCCGCGCTGGCGGCCAGCCTGGCGGAAACCGGAAGGGGCGTCCTGGTCCTGTGCGGGCCGGCGGAGGCGGCCCTGGCCCGCTCCATCGCGGCGGCGGCCGGTAGCCCGGCGGTGGCGGCTTTGCCGGATGTCTCGGATGGCAAATTGTCGCTCGGCCTCAGCAAGGCCTGCGTCGCCCGCGCGGCGCTCCTTGTCACCACCGACAGCGGCCCCAGGCACTTCGCACACGCCTTCGGCCGGCCGGTCATCACCCTCTTCGGGCCCACCCACATCGGCTGGACGGAAACCTGGCACCGCGGCGCCCTTCATGTCCAGAAGCCACAGCCCTGCGGGCCATGCCAGAAGCGCGTTTGCCCCGAGGGCCACCACCGCTGCATGACCTCGATCCTGCCCGGGGAGGTTTTCGCCGCGGCGATGGGCCTGTTGCGCGGCGCCGAAAGGCGGGCCGGATGATCGCCCTGGCGTTCATGTCGGCGGGACTGGCCGCGGCGATGGCGATCGCGCTCGTGGCCTTGGCGGCGAGGATCCGCGAATCCGCCGGGATGGAGGTTCATCCGGCCTGGAAATCCCGCCTGCTGGAAAGCGGGCTCGCCAGCGCCGGGGCCATCCTGTCGCTGCCGGGCCTTTCGGTTTCGGGACACGCCTTCAGGCATGTGCGCCGCGTGGTGCTCGACCCGGCCACGGGCCGGCGCGCCTACCTCAAGGTCGAGCAGCGCGTCCGCTGGAAGGACCGCATCCGCTCCTGGCTCGACGGCCTCGGCCTGGCCTCCCTCAGCCTCCGGGAGGCGCGCATCCTCCGCATGCTCGAGAACGAGGGACTTCCCGGCCCGGGATGGATCGCCTTCGGCTCCGACGGCGCCGGCCGTTCGTTCCTGCTCATTCCCGAGTCGCCCGCCGTGGAACTTGGCGTGTTCATCGCCGAGGACAGGGTTTCGTGGAGGCGCAGGCGCGCGGCCATCCGACTGGGAAGGGCGCTCGCCCGCATGCACGCCTCGGGCGTCAATCATCCCGACCTCTACGCCAAGCATGTGCTGGTCGATCCCGAGACGGGTGAGCCGACCCTCCTCGACTGGCAGCGTTCCCGGCGGGCGCCCGTGGTGTCGTTCAACGCGCGCCTGCGCGACCTCGCCACCCTGCAGGCCACCATCAGCGGCCAGTTGGTCTCCGACGAACTCCGCGGCGCCCTGCTGCGGTCGTACCTGCGCGAGTCGAGGCGCAAGGCCGGCTGCCTGTGGGGCGGATTCAGCAGGCCGTGCCGCGAACCGTACGACCCGGGCGACTTCACCCGGGAGGAGCGCCACTGGCTGCGTCACCCCGAACTCGAAAGGCTCGCGGCGTCGCGCATTGAGACAATCACCGGGCAGATGCTGGCCAAGAGGCATGTGCGGGAAAAGAGGCAGGCGACCTCGCGCGCCCCGGGCCTCGACTGGACGGCCTCCCCCGACGGCGACCTGATCGTCAGCTCGGCGTGGCTGGAGGCGGGGCTCGATCCCGAATCGCCGGCGCGGCGCCGCCTGGCCGGAGCCCTCGAGGGGCAATCCGCCGCCGCCGTTTCCGTGCTTGAGCCGCTCGACCTGGGCGACAACCACCTCGCCCTGCTGTCGGCGCGCATATCGTCGGGCCGCTCGGGGGTTTCGCCGTGGCGCTCGGCGGAAAAGAAGGTCGCCAACCTCTGGAACCGGCTCCACAAGCATGCCGTGCCCGGGCCCAGGGTGCTAGCCGTGGGCAGGCAAACGCTCGCCGACGGCCGCGAGGCGAGCTACCTCGTGCTCGAGCCTCGGCCCGCGCTCGCCTCGCTGGCGGATTGGCTCGCGACCTCGGCGGCGGGGCCCGCGGACAGGCAATCGGTGCTTTCCGGCGCCGGCGCCGTGCTGGCGAGGCTTCACGCCGCCGGTTGCCGCCTGTCGCGCGACCCGCATCCGCTGGGCGTGGCGCTGGACGACGGATCGCCGGTGGTCGTCGTGCAGCCTTGGGGCGTGCGGCCCCCCTCGCGGTTGGCGAAATTCGCCATCCGGACCGACCTGGGCTCGCTGTCCCGCGAACTGGCGGCCGCGGGGACCAATCCGGACGAACTGGACTGGATTCAAGCCGGATATTTCGACGAGATGGGCCATATCAGGGCGCTTCCGCGCCATGGCGGGCCGGATGACGCCCGGGGAGGGGTTTTCATGGGCTACCGGGACGACAGTCCTGGCCCGGCACCGGCGTTCCAGGCCATCGGAGATGGCCGCGCCTCGATCTGGCGCCGCTGGTTTCAGGGAATCTGGCATGGAGTGCAGGCGTCGTCCTGGACCCGCTTCGCCGGGCAGGATTGGCACCGCTCCATCATGGATCGCGACCTCCGCGACCGCTACCACACCAAGCAGGGCCGCAGCATCGCCCGCTGGTCCCTGCCCGATCCCCAGGGCGGCCCGAACCTCGTCGTCTATGTCAAGAGGCACCATCTGCTGCCCTGGTGGCAGGGCTTGCTGGCCTGCCTGCTGCCGCGTGGCCGCTGGTCGCCGGCCCTGCAGGAGTGGCAACACCTCGACTGGGCCAGCCGGCAGGGCGTTCCGGTTCCCCGCCCCGTGGCCGCCTCCGAATACCTCGCCCCCGGCGGCAAGCTGTCCAGTTGCCTCATCATCGAGGAACTCACCGGGATGCTGCCCACGCATGAGGCGATCCCCAAGGCGGCGCGTTCGCTGGCGCCCCGGGCCTTCCGGAGGTTCAAGCGCGGGCTCGCCCGGGAAATGGCCCGGCTCACCAGGCTGCTTCACGACAGGTCGTGCTTCCACAAGGACCTGTACTTGTGCCATTTCTACATCCACGAGGCCGACATCGCGCGTCCGCCTGAGGATTGGCGCGGCAAGGTCTTCATGATCGACCTTCACCGCCTGGGCCGTCATCCGCTCACGGCGCCGCTGTGGCAGCTCAAGGATCTTGCCCAGCTAGCCTACTCATCCGAAGTTGAAGGCATGGAGCCCGTCGATCGGGTCGCCTTCTGGCGCGCCTACAGGCGCCCCGGCACCAGTTCGTGGTGGACCCGCTGGCTCATGCGCGCCGTCCTGGTCAAGTGGCGCCGCTACCGCGCCCACAACCTCAAGCATCGCGGCGGGCGGCCGGGGGCCGACCGCAAGGCCGCCTGACTTGACCTTTTCCTGAAGTCTCATGGAGGGAGCGCAACGGTCCGATAATTCTGGAGCCAACCGGGAGGCGGACCGTTCGGGGTGATTGATGGACATCGCGTTCTGCTACGAGAGCGTGCTTCCCCAAAGGGGCGGATGCGAGACCTACATCGCCTCGCTGGCCCACCGCCTCGTCGCCGACGGCCACACCGTTCACCTGTACGCCACCCGCTGGGACGCCTCCGCGCTGCCCGAACCGGTGGTCTACCATTCCGTCAAGGCGAGGTCCTGGCCCCGGTTCCTCAGGCCGTGGAGCTTTGGCAACGCGGTGCTCAACGCGCTCAAGGGCCACCGGCACGACGCCACCATCGGCTTCGACAAGACCTGGGGCCTTGACATCCTCTACCCGCAGGGCGGCCTGTACGCCGCCAGCGCCGACCACAACATCCTCAAGGAGCCGCCGGGCCCCGGCCGCGCGTTCATGCGCCTCGTCAAGAGGTTCGATCCCGCCCACCAGTCGTTCATGGCGCTGGAGAGGCGGCAGTACCTCGGCGAGAACAAGGCGCTGGTGATCGCCATCAGCGAGATGGTCCGCGGCCATTTCCAGAAGTACTATTCCATCCCTCCCGAAAACCTCCGAGTCGCGCGCATCGCCACCAACCCCGACAGGTTCGTGGAGAACGACAGGCCCCTCCGCCGCGACAAGGTGCGCACCGAGCTCGGCATCCGCCCCGAGGAAATCGTCGGCCTGTTCTGCGGCATGAACTACAGGCTCAAGGGCCTGCCCTGCCTTCTGGCCGCCCTCCGGCACCTCCCCGCGGGCAACCGCTTCCGCCTGCTGGCCACGGGGTCGGACAATTTCAAGGCCATGGAACAGCTCGCGCGGAGAATCGGCGTCCGCGACCGCGTCGTCTTCGCCGGCTACCGCAAGGACATGCGCGACGGCTACTTCGCCTCCGACATGTTCATCCATCCCACCTTCTACGACCCGTGCTCGCATGTCGTGCCCGAGGCGATGTCGTGCGGGCTGCCCGTCATCACGACCCGGCACAACGGCGCCTCGGAGCTGATGACCCCGCCGCGCGAGGGGATCGTCATCGAGGATCCGCACAACCACCGGGCGCTGGCCCGCGCCATCGAGCGGTTTTTCGACCCGCGCGAGCGCCTCCGCTGCGGCCAGGCCGGCCGGCAATCCGCCGCCCGCTGGACCTTCGACCAGCACTACAGGCAAATGCTCGAGGTGTTCGCCGAGGCGGCGCGCCGCCGACGCGCCGCCTGATCCGGCGCCGCCCTCCCTACCATGGCATCGGAGACCTTGCCGATGCCCGCGACCGACCCCAAGCTCCCGCTCGACAAGAAGTCGTCCAGCATCCGCGCCATGTTCGCGGACATCGCCCACAGCTACGACCGCCTCAACCACCTTCTCAGCCTCAATGTCGACCGCTACTGGCGATGGCGCGCCACCCGCCTGGTGCCGCCCGACCTCTCGGGCCCGCACCTCGATGTCTGCACGGGCACCGGAGACCTGGCTCTGGCCTACCACCGCGCCGCGGGCGGCAAACTCGAGGTGGTGGCCACCGACTTCTGCGCGCCGATGCTGGTGCGCGGCCATGCCAAGGCGGCGGGCAAGATCCCGTTCCTCGTCGCCGACACGATGCGCCTGCCGTTTCCCGACGCCTCCTTCCGCGCGGTCACGGTCGCCTTCGGCCTCCGCAATGTCGCCGACACCCTCGCCGGCCTGCGCGAGATGGCGCGCGTCTGCGCTCCCGGCGGCACGGTCGCCGTGCTCGAGTTCTCCACGCCGAGGCTCTGGCCCCTCAGGCCGCTCTACCTGTGGTATTTCCGCAACATCCTGCCGGTGATCGGCCGGTGGGTCTCGCGGTCGAGCGACTTCGCCTACTCCTACCTTCCCGCCAGCGTCGCGGCGTTTCCCGAGCGGGAGGCGCTCGCCGCCATCTTCGCCGAGGCCGGCATCCCCGGGGCCACCTGGCGTTCGCTCACCTTCGGCATCGCCACGCTGTACTGGGGGCGAAAACCGCCCGGAATTCCTTAGAACATCCGTCTTGGACACCCCGGGAGACGGATTTCGGATGAAGCCATCGCAACACTTGCTGGTTCGGGCGGCGCGCGGCGAGGAAATCGAGCGCGTCCCCGCGTGGGCCATGAGGCAGGCCGGCCGCTGGGATCCCGAGTATCACCGCGTCAGGCAGGGCCTCGGCTTCTACGAGTTCTCCGAACGGGTCGACCTCGCCATCGAGGCCACGCTCCTGCCGCGCCGCTTCGGGGTGGATGGCATCATCCTCTTTTACGACATCACCACGCTTCCCGTGGCCATGGGGCTGCCGTTCCAGTTGCTCAACGAGATCGGGCCGATGCCCGACCGCCCGGTGGCCTCCCTGGCCGATGTCGAGGCGCTCGACCCGAATCCCGCCCCCCGCGCCTACCAGCACATCCTCGACCTGCTCGAGGGGGTGCGGGTGCGCCTGGCGGGCGCCCTGCCCATCCTGGTGTTCGCGGGCGCGCCGTTCACCGTGGCCAGCTACTGCATCGGCACGGGCAAGGACATCGAGGCCACGCGCCGCTTCGCCGCCCGCCAGCCGGAGGCGTGGAACGCCCTCTTGGCGAAGATCGGCAAGGCCACCGGCAACTTCGTCAACACCCTCGTCGCCGCCGGCGCCGACGCCTGGCAACTGTTCGACTCCTGGGCCGGCAAGCTCACCCCCTCCGAATACGACGACTGGGCCCAGCCCTGGCACAGCTCCATCATGGCCGATGTCACCGGCGCCCCGGGCATCCTGTTCGTCAAGGAATGCCCCTACCTCGACAAGGTCTGCTCGGCGGGGGCCCAGGTGGTGTCGCTGGGGGCCCGGCACGACCTGGCCCGGGCCCGCGCCGACTATCCCCAACTGGTGTTCCAGGGGAATGTGGCCGAGTCGGTGCTGCGCTCGGGCACGGTCGCCGAGGTGGAGGCCGCCACGCGCGCCTGCCTCGCCGCCGGCGGCGGCCGCCGGCACATCCTCAACCTCAGCCACGGGGTCGACCGCCGCACCCCGGTGGAGAATGTCCGGGCCTTCCTGCGCGCCGCGGGTGTCAAGGAACCGGCCTGAATGCCGATAAGTCATGAATCAGGCTGGCACGGCCGCGTTTCGGGTGAAATAATCGAGCTATATCCACGGGGCACTTCGCCATGCTGAACACGCGACGAACCTTCATGCGGGCCGCGGGGCTTTCCGCCGCCAGCCTGCCGTTCCTGCAGAACCTCGCCGCCTGCGCCCCGGCCGCCTCGAAGCCCCGGCAAAGGCTCGTGGTCATGTTCAGCCCCAACGGCGTCATACCCAACGCCTTCTGGCCCGACAACCAGGGCGACCTCGTCCTCAAGGAGATCCTCCAGCCCCTCGAGCCGTTCAGGGCGAAAACCCTCACGCTGCACGGCGTCTGCGACAAGGTGCGCGGCGACGGCGACAACCACATGCGCGGCATGGGCTGCCTGCTCACCGGCGTGGAACTGTTCCCCGGCAACATCCAGGGCGGCTCGCACACCCCCGCCGGATGGGCCCGCGGCCACTCCATCGACCAGGAGATCAAGGAGTTCCTCCAGAAGGATCCCGCCACGCGCACCCGCTTCGGCTCGCTCGAGTTCGGCGTCATGGTGCCCGAGCGCGCCGACACCTGGACGCGCATGGTCTACTCCGGCCCCAACCGACCGGTCGCCCCCATTGACGATCCGTATCTGATGTTCAACAAGCTCTACGGCCGCTCCAAGGACCGCGAGAACCTCGCCAGCGTCCTCGACGAGGTCGGCGAGGACCTCGCCAGGCTCAAGGGCAGGCTCGGCAAGGACGACCGCCGACTCCTCGAGGAGCACGCCGGCTTCGTCCGCGACATGGAGAAGGAGCTCGCCGCCTCCAAGGCCCAGGGCCTCGGCCACGCCGCCCCCGAGCTGCCCCGCGGCGTGCGCGAGGAGAACGACAACATCCCCAGGCTCGCCTCCATGCAGGCCGACCTCCTCGTCAACGCCCTCAAGGCCGACTTCGCCCGCGTCGCCACGCTCCAGTTCACCAACTCCGTGGGCATGGCGCGCATGCGCTGGCTCGGCGTCGAGCAGGGCCACCACGAGCTTTCCCACGAGCCCGACACCAACGCCGAGGCCCGCGCCAAGCTCATCAAGATCAACATCTGGTTCTGCCAGCAGATGGCGGCGCTGGCCAAGAAGCTCGCCGACACCCCCGAGCCCAACGGCACCGGCTCGATGCTCGACCACACGACCATCGTCTGGACCAACGAGCTGGGCAAGGGCAACAGCCACACCCTCGACGACATCCCCTTCGTGGCGGTCGGCGGCGGCCTGGGCTTCAAGACCGGCCGGGCCCTCAAGTTCCCCAAGGTGCCGCACAACCGCTTCCTCGTGTCGCTGGCCAACGCCTTCGGGCACGGCATCAAGTCGTTCGGCAACCCCGAGTTCTGCAAGGACGGCGCCCTGACGGGACTCTGATTCCCCCGGCGGGGCCCCCGCGTCCGTCAACCCTGTTGGGAGGCTCCTTCCATGCGCGTGACATTGCGCTACTGCAGCAAGTGAAACTACGAACCCCAGGCCGTCAGTTTGACGGGAAAGATCCTGGCCCGGTTCAAGGCCCGCGTCGGTTCGCTCGAGCTGGTGCCCTCCGACGGCGGGTGCTTCGAGCTGTCGGTTGGCGATAAGCTGCTTTACAGCAAGCTGAAGGAAGGCAAGTTCCCCGACGAGGCCTGGGCCGTGGAGGCGGTGGGCGCGTCGCTCCCCTGAGAAAGGACACCCTCCCATGCCGCCACGCGTCGCGCCGCTGCTCGCCGCGTGGCTGACCGGCCTGCCGTTCGTCGCCGCCGCCGACATCGGCCTGTGCGATTCCCCCTTGTTCCTGCCGTTTCACGCGTGGCTGATCGCGGGCGCGGCGCT
>JAGWVO010000124.1 GCA_018970845.1 Planctomycetota bacterium | reverse complement strand
TGAGCTTGGCGATGGTCGCCTGAACAATGGCCTGCGATGCCGCCAGTTCCGGCCGGTTGGTCAGGCCCACGGGAATGAGCGAGTCCACTTCCTCGCTCGGCGAGATCAGGAAGAGGGCCAGGTGGGGCGGTTCGGTGGGCACGACGCGCGCCGCCGGGTTGAGTCGAAGCAGACGCGTCAGGTCGGCGGCTGAAACGAGCCAATCTTCGCGGGCCTTCACCAAGACCTCCTCCTGTTCGGCGAGGATGGTCTTGGCCCGGTCCGCCTCGATGGGCGCCACCAGGTCGCGGCCGAGGGTGGTGACCCTTCGCACCAGTTCCTTGGCCCGCGCCACCGTGTCGTTGGCACCCGCCATTCGGCCGCGCGCCTGCTGCACATTGAAGTAGGAGACAGCCACCTCCATGAGCGCGTCATTTTTCGCGGCCTGCACGCTCATCTGGCGCGCCTTGAGGATTTGCCGGGCCGCCAGCGGTTCAAAAATGGCGTCGGTTGTGGCGAACACCGCCGAGACGCCCGGCCCGATGGTGAGCGCGGCCCGGTTGTTCACGGCGACTCCTCCCGAGGGCAGCGGATAGAGGCCGTCGTGGCGGAAATAATCGACACCCGCGTAGATGTTGGGAAGCCAAAGAACATTCGCCCGTTGCATCTGGGCCGCGGCCACCACCTCCGCCGCCTTGGCCGCCTCGATGATCAGCGGACGGGCATCCGAAAGCATGAACGCCGAGGAAAGGTTGATCGGCAGCACGGTTTCATCCGGCTCGGCGACGATGTTCGGCTTGATGGCGTAAGGGGGAACCGAGTTCGCCTCCCGCGGCCCGGACAAGGGATCGCCTCCGGCCGGGCCGTCGAGGCCCATGTCCCGCGGTGGAGGCAAAATGGGGGCGGTTTGGGCGGCCAGAAAGCCGTTTCCCGCCACCGCGATCCACAACACCATGAATCTGATCAAGCGCATGAATGACATCCTGTTCGGACCATGGCAACAGCCCTGTGGCCTTTATCGATTGGTGGGGTGGCGCGGGTTGATCAAGTCGCGCCGTGGCGGGATAGTCGTTGCCTGCAACATCGGATTTCCTTGCCGAGCCTTTCCAAATTGCCATCAAGCCGTCGGAGGAATCATGAGGTAAGGTTGAACAACCAGCTTGGCCAAAGACCGATGAAGCGAAGGTTCCCAGGGTCCAACATGCAGCAACCCCGCAGGCGACGCGCCCTTTCCCATGTCGGCGGACGGGTTGAGACCGAGGGTGACCCGAGGGAAACGGCCCTTTTGGCCAAGGCGCTGGAAGTCTCGCCATCATCGGATGATCCGGATGATCCGGCGCGCGCCCATGTGCACGGCTTCCACACCTATCCCGCCCGAATGCACCCCGAAACCGCGGCTTGGCTGGTGCGCTCGTTTGTTCCTCCCGGAGGCCGGGTGCTCGATCCGTTTTGCGGGTCGGGTACCGTTTTGGTGGAGGCGATGCTCCAGGATTGCGAGGCCATCGGTTCCGACCTGAACCCCGTGGCCGTGATGCTTGCGCGCTGCAAGACCCGTGCGAGGTCGTCGGCCGACCTGGCGCGCCTCGTGTCGCGAGCCCGCGAGTGCGCACAGTTTGCCGAGGACCGGCGTCGCGCCCGCGCCGGGGCCTCGAGGCGGTTCCCCCATGAGGATGTGCGCCTGTTTGAACCCCATGTGCTGCTGGAACTCGATTCCCTGAGGCACAAGATCGAGACACTGGGAGATGACCCGGACAGGGCCGATTTGTTCCTGGCCCTGTCGAGCGTGCTGATCAAGCTGTCGAGGAAACGCGGCGACACTTCCGACATGGTGGACCAAAGACGCACGGCGCCCGGGTTCGCCACTCGGCTTTTCATCGGTCGCGTGGAGGACCTGGCCGCGAGGGTTTCCGACTTCGCCGCGCAACTGCCGGGCCGGGTGAGGCCGGCGAGGGTCTCGCAGGACGATGCCACCGAGTTGCGCTCCGCGCGCGGCGGCCAGGTGGATGCCATCATCACCTCGCCTCCTTACGCGGCCACCTACGATTACATATCGCACCACGACCTTCGCATCCGCTGGCTTTCCCTTGATGGCTCGGCCATGGCGCGGGGGGAAATCGGGTCGCGGACATCCTACTGGAACATGCCACGCGGCGAGGTTCGGCGCGCCTGGGCCGACGAGGTCGGCCGTTTCCTCCTCGCCGCCCACCGGGTGCTTGCCCCAGGCGGTCCGCTGGTGCTGCTGATGGCCGACTCGGCCGTTGGCGACATCGTGCTGCGCGCCGGCGAGGTGGTGGCGCATGTCGCCAGGGATGTCGGTTTCGAACCGGTGGCCAGGGCGTCGCAAGACCGGCCGCATTTCCATGGCCCGACCATGAACGCCTTCAGGGACAGGCCCCGGGCCGAGCACGCGATCCTGCTACGCAGGGAATGATCCGCTAGCGCGGTCCGCCGAGCGCCTCCACGAACAGCCTGGCCCGCCGCTTGGCCGCGAAAGGGCTTTCTCCGGCTCCGTGTCCCAATCCCGGCAGCATCAGGAAGTCGAAATCCCGTCCGGACTTCACCAGGGCGTCGACAACACGCAAGGTGCATGCCGGATCCACATTGGTATCGACTTCGCCCACGGTGAGCAGCAATTTTCCCCGCAGCTTGTGGGCGTCTGTCTGCGCCGCCTGGGCCTCGTAGTGCGGCCCCACGGGCCAGCCCATCCAGAGTTCGTTCCACCAAACCTTGTCGATCCGGTTGTCGTGGCAACCGCAGTCCGCCGCCGCGGCCTTGTAGAAGTCGCCATGCGACAAAAGGGCCCGCAACGCGCTTTGCCCGCCCGCGGAACCGCCGAAGATTCCCACCCTTTCGAGGTCCATCCACGGACGGCTTTTGGCCGCCTCCCGCATCCAGATGATCCGGTCGGGGAAGCCGGAGTCGGCCAGGTTCTTGTGGCAGACATCGTGGAACGCCTTCGACCGCCAGTTGGTTCCCATCCCGTCGATCTTCACGACAATGAAACCCAACTCCGTGAAGGCGTGCGGGCGATGGTTTGGCCTGAATCCCTTGGGCACGAAAGCCCCCTGCGGCCCCGCGTAGATCTCCTCCAACACCGGGTAGCGCCTTGCCGGATCAAAACCCGACGGCTTGAAGATCACTCCCCAGATGTCGGTTTTGCCGTCGCGGGCCTTGGCCGTGAACCGCTCGGGCCGACTCCATCCCGCGTGTTCCAGCGCGTCGAGGCATCCACGCGCCAATTCGAGGATCTTCCTGCCGGTTTCGGCATCCCTCAGTTCGGAGACCGGAGCGTGGTCCACGCGTGACCAGGTCGCCACCAGGTGCCGGCCGTCGGGTGACAGGTTCCATGTGTGGGTGCCATCGCCGTCGGTGAGCGGAGTCACTTCGCCTTCAAGGCTCACTCGGGCCAGGTGTTCGTGGTAGGGGTCCTGCCCGGGATGGATTCCCATGACCCGCGCCAGGATCCTGCCGGCGGATTCATCCACCGCTTCCACGGAACGCACCACCCAGGGGCCGGGGGTGAGGCAGCGGATGGGCTTTCCGGTCTTGAGATCGTGGAGGAACAGGTGGTTCCATCCATCCCGCTCCGACATCCAAACGAATGTCCCCTTGGCCTCCATCACGGTGAGGTGGAACTTGTGGGCGTAATCGATGAAGGTGGGGCTTTTGTCATCAATCAGGATGGTTGATTTTCCCGTGGCCGCGTCAACAGCCACAAACCGAAGGACTTGATGCCCCCGCCGGTTGTGAACGAACCGGAAGGTCGAACCGTCGGCCGACCATGAGGCATGGTCGTTGGCCCATGGATTGTCCCAGGTGGAATGATCGAGCGGGATTTCCTTACCGGCGACAAGGTCGAACAGGCGCGGAAACGATTGGTCCAAGGCATCTCCCGGCTTGGCGTACGGGATGGTTTTCACCGCTTGCTGGAGCTGGTTTCCGGGTGACGATTCAACCAAAGTGATCGAGCGGTTTTGTCCTCTTCGTGTTCTCATGGCCACCGCATGCCTTCCGCCCGGCGCCACGAACACCTGTCCCCGGTAGCCGTCCTCCGGAGTGCCATCGGTGGTGAGGGCCGAGGTGGCGCCATCGTTCTTGCGCATGTGCAGGTTGTTGTCGCGGGTGAACACGGCGGGCATCTTGTCCACCGGCGGCGCCACGGCGCGCCGTGGTTCCGGGATGGATCCGTCGATCTCGGCGCGGCCCGGCGATTCGGTGCCCCGGAAAAACACGGCGGGCTTGCCCGCCGCCTTCACCATCCACACATGTCCGGAAAAGGTGTGTTGTTCGCGGGTCGCTCCCGGTGCGATCGAGCCGTAAGGAACTTCCGATCCTTCCGTGTTGATCCAGAACAGTTGGACGGGTTTGTCCAAGGAATTGTGAAACGAGATGGAACTCTCCATCCCTCCCGCCTTGCTGCGTTCCCGGCGAGGCAGGGGAACAAGGCCCGTGGCCCTGCCCGGGGCGGCCGGTTTCCAAACACCGCCCATCCTTTCCCAGGAACGGTTGCCCAGGCGGACTTTGGCGAGGCTTCCTGTGGAGTCGAACTCGAGGTTGTCGATTTCCAGCTTGGTGGCTTCCAATGGCCTTCCTGACGCCTTGCCCAGTTCCATGGCCAGCGTCGCGTGGTTGAAGGCCGCGGCCTGCCTCGCCCCGGCGGGATCGGCCAGCATGAATTCCCAGGTTCCCCCCGACCGTGAGGCCCGGTACCAGAACCGGCCACCCTCCAGCCAGCGGGGGGAAACGGCCGCCTTGGGAGCCAAGGCCTCCCAGCGGGCGGGCGCTTCCCGCATCTGGCGGTAGAGCGCCTCGAAATCATCGGCTGCAGGGGTGATAAGCGCGAAAATCAGGAACATGAAGCTGCGCTCCGATCAGGCCGACAATGTCTTTGTTGACACCAATTCACGCGAACCAGTCTGCCAATGCGCGCTGTGCCACGGGCAACGGGATCATTTGAGCGGCAAGCGCGCGATTTTCCAGAGGGTTTCAGGAGCCATCCGCCCATCCTCGGCCAGGGAGAGGCCCTTGCCTTGGGCGTCGAGGCCCAGGTAGCGTCCCGTCCGGTCGTGCCTGAGGCGAACGGTTCCCATGTCGGCGGGCACGACCTTCCACGATTGGTGCCCTGCCGTCTTGAGCGGTCCCTTGAGGAGCACATCGGTTCCGGCGCCCGCCTGGACCACCGCCGGGGAGAGGTACTTGCCCGTCTTGCGGTTCATGAGCCTGACGAATCCCTCCCCCGACTGGATGACAAGCCATTGCGCCGCCGGATCATCGGGTTTGTCGGTGAAGCCGACATCCGGGGTCGCCGCGGTTCCGCCCAGCGCCGCGGCGTAGCGCGCCGTCTTGATGGCCTGCAGCGAATGCAGCGCCTTGGCCTCCTCCACCCCGGGCAGTTCCATGGGCTTGGCGGGGGCGAAGATACGGGTCCTATCCTTTTCCGCCTTGTCCGCGAGGTCATCGCGGTCGAGGCGGGTGAACTCGCGCACCGCCCTGTCGAATTCGATGACCAGTTGCCTGTCGGCGCGGTCGGCAGCCCACTGGTAGGCCAGCGTGGATACGCACTTGGGCAACTTGCGCTGCGATTGCCATGCCTCTTGTTCGGCGAGGATCCGCTTCACGCCCTCGCGGTCGCCCTGCTTGCGGACCAGTTCCAGCTTGTTGGCGATGGCTTCATCAAGTTCCTTGCGCGCCTTGCCAAGGGACACGCCATGGGCCTCGACCGCCTTGTCGAGGCGCGCGCGTGCATCGTCGACGGGGTCGAGGGCCAACCCGGCCAGCGCGCAGCAGGCCAGCATCAGCGCGCCCATGGAACGCCTCCCGGTTGGATACGGGCGGGTTGCCCCGCCTCAGCCTTTCGACTTCTCCCAGCCTTCGCGCAGGAACTTGCCGCCCTTCACATAGACATCATCGGCATTCTCGTACAGGTCGCGCCAGACCTTGGTGGCCGCGGCCAGGTCGGGCAGCGCCCGCCCGAACGCCTCGATGGTCATCCATCCCTGGTAGTTGATCTTCCGGAGGGCCTTGAATGCCTCCTCCCAGCGCACCTGGCCGGTGCCCGGCACGCCGCGGTCGTTCTCACTCAGGTGGACATGGATGAAGCGGGGAGCCAGGGCGGCAATCGCCTCCGCTTGTCCCTTCTCCTCGATGTGGGCGTGGAAGGTATCGTACATGCAGCGGAACCACGGATGGTCGACGGCATCCACCAGTTCCGCCATCTGCCTGGCCGTGGTGACGAAATAGCACTCGAACCGGTTGAGGTACTCGATGGCCATCTTCACGCCCACCTGCTGGGCATGAACCGCCGCGGCGCGCAGCACTTCCACGGCGCGCTTCTTCTCGTCCATGGTGGGAGGATTACCGGTGAAATGGCCCAGCGCCGAGTGGTATGGCCCGGCCAGGCAGTCGCCCTTGAGCGCGGCGGTCATGTCCAGGGCCCACTTGATGCGGTCGAGCCCGGCATGGCGAACCTTGGCGTCATCGGAAACCGGGTTGGCATCGGTTGAAAGGCAGGTCACCGTGGTGCAGCCAAGCCCCTGGTTCGCCAGTTCCTTGCCCACCCGGGCGTAGTGCGCGCCATCGCCCTCGAACAGCGGCAGTTCCACGCCGTCGAAACCGGCTTTCTTGATCTTCGCGAAGATCGGGTAATGGGCCTCGGTCACATGGGAGGCCCACAGGAGCATGTTCATGCCGAGCTTCATGGGAGGGAACCTTTCGGTAGTCTTTCAAAAGGGATCGGATCGCCAACATCGCAAGTCATTATCTTCCTAACCTTTTCCCCGCGTGGCAAGCAGATTGGAGGCGCAGGTGGAACTCGCGCAGGCCCGGTCGATCCTCACGGCGGCGACCGGTTTCATCAAGCGGGGCGGATTCGACTGGACCTGCAACCCGTATGTCGGCTGCACCTTCGGTTGCCGGTATTGCTACGCCATGTTCCTGCCTCAAAACCGCAGGCCCCGTGAGGACTGGGGGCGGTGGTTCCAGGTGAAGGCCAACGCCGTGGAACTGGCGCGGCGGCAGGCGCCCCGGGTCGCCGGCCAGGCCGTTTACATGTCGAGCGTCACCGACCCCTACCAGCCGGTGGAGCGGGCGCTCAAGCTCACGCGGGGCATTTTGGAAGCGCTTTTGCCCCATCAGCCCCGGTTGGTGATCCAGACCCGGGGGCCGTTGGTGACGCGCGATGCCGACATCCTGGCGCGTTTTGGCTCCGTTCGGGTGAACCTGTCGATTCCCACCGATGATGAGGAAATCAGGAAGGCGTTCGAGCCCAAGGCCCCCCCCCTCGAGGCCCGATGGGAGGCCGCGCGCCATCTCAAGTCCGCGGGAATTCCGGTGGGTTTGTGCCTCACCCCGCTGTTGCCGGTGGCCGACCATGCCGCCTTCGCCGACCGCGTGGCTGGTTTTGGCGCCCAGGTGGTGGTTGTCCAGGAGTTCCACGACGCTCCCCGTGGTTGGGGTGCCGATACAACGGATGAAGCCGTTGGAATGGCCCGCCGTTTCGATCCCTCTGGTAGCGGATACCTTCTCATGCTTCGCTCATTCAAGGATCTGGGTGTCGATTATCATGAAGGTGAGTCGGGTTTCTTCCCGCCGGGGAGTTTGGGTCAAGGGAATTCCGCCGGTTAACATTGGGTTGGCAAGTGTTTAGGCCTCGATTCAGGAACAGTCTCATGCCGCTCCCCTGCCTCATGATGCTGGCCGTCACGGCCCATGCGGCGGCCAACGACGACTTTTTTGAAAACAGGATCAGGCCGCTCTTCGCCGAACATTGCCACAAGTGCCATGGCGCTGCCAAGCAGCAAGCCAGCCTGCGCCTCGACAGCGCCGCGGCGCTGGCCAAGGGCGGCGACACCGGCCCCGTGGTGGTGCCTGGACAGCCCGACAAGAGCCTCCTCATCAAGGTGGTGCGGTACCAGGGCGAATCGAAGATGCCGCCCAAGGGCAAGCTATCCGACGCGGCCATCAAAGACCTCGAAACATGGGTTCGTTCCGGCGCCAAGTGGCCAGCCGGCGACAAGACGCCTTCGGCTGGCGGTCCGCCTGATCCGCTCGAGGCCAGGAAGGCCCACTGGGCCTTCAGGCCCGTCGCCGATCCTTCCGCCCCCAAGGTGGGCAAGCCCGAATGGGTTCGCGATCCGCTCGACGCTTTCGTGCTGGCCCGCGTCGAGGCGGCCGGTTTGCAACCGGCGCCCGAGGCCCCCAAGGCGACTTACATCCGCCGCGTGACTTTCGACCTGACAGGTTTGCCGCCAACCCCCGAGGAAATCGACGCGTTCCTCGCCGACAACTCCACCGGGGCCCATGAAAGGCTTGTCGACCGCCTGCTGGCCAGCCCCCGTTTCGGCGAGCGCTGGGCCCGCCACTGGATGGACATTTCGCGCTACGCCGACACCAAGGGGTATGTCTTCCAGGAGGATCGCCGTTATCCGTTTGCCTGGACCTACAGGGACTGGCTCGTCAACTCCATCAACGCCGACATGCCCTACGACCGCTTCGTGGCGCTTCAGGTGGCCGCGGATGTCTGGCCCGACAAGGAGAAAAAGGATCTTGCGGCGCTCGGGTTCCTCACCTTGGGCAGGCGGTTCCTCAACAATGTCCACGACATCATCGACGACAGGCTCGATGTCACCTTCCGGGGGTTGATGGGCGTCACCATCGGCTGCGCCCGCTGCCACGACCACAAGTTCGATCCGGTTCCCATCGCCGACTACTACTCGCTGCACGGCATCTTCCTCGGCAGCACCGAGCCCAAGGAATTGCCAACCCTGTCCGACATTCCCGCCTCCGCGGAATACCGGAATGCGCTCGCCGCCCAGAAGAAGGATTTGGATGATCTCCTGAAGAGATACGCCTCGGAGATTCCGGCCAAGCTGAGGTCGCAGGCGGGGCTTTACATGCTAGCGGTTCGTGATGGCACGCTTCCGCCCGCCGAGCGGGCCTTGCCTGCCGCCCAGGATGCCTCATTGCGTCGGCCGGTGGTCGAGAGGTGGAAGCGCCACCTTGAGCAAAGGGCCAATGAGAACGACGCGGTTTTCGCGGCGTGGCGCGCCCTTTCGCCCCTCAAGGCGTCCGAATGGAAGGCCAAGGGCCCCGGCGCGATTGCGGATCTGGCCAAGCGCGCCCTCGAACAGAGTGGCCCGGCCCTCTGGCGGACCTCGTGAAGGATCTGCCTGAAAATCATGCCGCGCTGGCGGCGCGCTACCAGGCGCTGTTCGACAAGGCGATGGGGGCCCCGGCTGATTCCATGTTTTCCGCGGTTCGCGCGTCGCTTGTGGGCAAGGACGCGCCTTGCGAT
>JAGWVO010000123.1 GCA_018970845.1 Planctomycetota bacterium | reverse complement strand
AATGAATCAGTTTTACGGGCGGAGAATGCCGACAGGCCGGCTTGGTTCTCCGGGAAATTAGCTCTTCTCTGCTGAGTTTTCACAGCTGGCCAAGCTCAATCCCTGAGCCCTGTCCCATGCTTCCTGCGTTCCGATCGGGTGCCAGAATGATGCCCGGACGGCGCGCACCGGACCTTTTGAAATCGCCATATTCACAAAGTCGGTGATCTCGTATTCACCACGCGGTGAAAGCGCCAAGGGTTGCATGAGAACCTCGCGTGGAAACAGATATGCGCCCGTGTTGGCCAAATGGGTTCCACGGATAAGGGGCTTTTCAACCAGTTTCTCAATGGTTCCGTCGGGTCTTTCGAAGATGATTCCGAATTTCTCAGGCTCATCAACCGGATGGCAAAGGATTCCCGGGCCTCCCGTCGCCAAGGCCGCAAGGTCCCCGGCACCGAACAGGTCGTCGCCATTAAGGACCAGGACTTGTTCGGATTTCAGCATGGGCAGGCAGCACTGCAAGGCGTGTCCCGTGCCCTTGGGGGATTCCTGGAATGCCTCGGTGGCGTTAATGATGCGCCGCTGCGAGGTCAGGTAAGCCGCCACTTGTTCACGAAGGTAGTGGGTCACCACGAATAGCCTGTCAACCGACTTGGGAAGGGCTCCGATGATCCAGTCGAGGATTGGCCGGCCTTGGACCAAGAGAAGAGGCTTAGGCGTTGTCAGCGTATGCGGACGGAGCCGGGTACCAAGACCTGCGGCGAGTATGACGGCGTCCATGCCGGTTGATCTCCATGGTTTCAAGTTCGGGGTTTGCGGGGTGCCTTGGCAACCTTGGGCTGGCGGGATTTGCCCGAAGCCGCATGTTCTTGAACCACCGCATTCCTCGCGTCGGCCAATCCCAGAAAACATTCCTGGCTGCGAATCGGCTTCTGACCTGCTGCGGGCGCAACCCTGCGGTAGGAGCCATCCGAAAGCATCTCGCGCGCCTTGACATTGTCATCGAGCGAAACCTGAAGGATTTCATTGATGAGGCGAAGGCGAAGGGCTGGAGCCTCGATTGGAAAGACAACCTCGACCCTACGGCTCAGGTTGCGGTCCATCCAGTCGGCCGAGCCGATGTAAACCTCGGGGCTGCCAGCGTTCTCGAAGCAATAAACCCTGCTGTGCTCAAGGAAGCGGTCCACCACTGAACGCACCGAAATGTTGTCACTGACGCCGGCGATTCCCGGCCTCAGCGCGCAGATGCCACGGCACACCACCTCGGTTTTCACTCCGGCCCGGCTCGCGCGGTAGAGCGCCTGCACGATGGCCGGTTCGAGCAGGCCGTTGATTTTTGCCTTGATTCCCGATGGCTTGCCTTGTGAGGCGTTGAGGATTTCCCTCTCGATCCTTTCGAGCATGAAGGGTTGAAGGTGCGAGGGGGCCACAATGAGCTTTCGCCACTGGGGAGGCTCGCAGTAACCCGTCAGGTAGTTGAAAAGGTGCGAGACATCCTCGCAAAACTCCTCGCGGCAGGTGAAATATCCAAGGTCGGTGTAAATTCGGGCTGTTTGCGGGTTGTAATTGCCTGTCGCCAGGTGGACATACCTGCGGATGCCATCCTCCTCACGCCTTACGACCAAGGCGGCCTTGCAGTGGGTCTTCAGGTTCACGAACCCGTAGACGACATGCACCCCCACTTTTTCAAGTTCCCTGGCCCAGACGATGTTGCGCTCCTCGTCGAGACGCGCCTTGATCTCGACCACCGCGGTGACTTGCTTGCCATTGTCGGCGGCTCGTTGGAGGGCGCGCACAACGGGAGAATCGCTCGATGTGCGGTACAGGGTCTGCTTGATCGCGAGGACCCGCTCATCGGTTGCGGCGGCCTCGATGAAGTCCACCACATGGCTGAACGACTCGTATGGATGGTGAAGGAGGATGTCTCCCTGCCGGATGGCAGCGAAGATGTTGGGGGAGTTTTGGATCTGCGCCGAATGCTGGGGGGTGAATGGGCGGTCGCGAAGATGCTGGTATTCGGGCAGGCCGTGAATTTGGAAAAGGCCCGTCATGTCGATCATTCCCTCGACCCGGAAAATGTCGGTCGAGTCGAGATCCATCCTGTCGATGAGAAACTGCTCGAGTTCCGCGGGGGCGCGGGATTCGAGTTGTACCCTCACGGCCATGCCTTTCTTGCGTTTGCGGATCTGCTCCTCGACGGCCTTGAGAAGGTCCTCAACTTCATCGTCATCGAATTCGAGGTCGCTGTCCCGCGTGACCCTGAACGCCGCGGCGTGTTCGATTGTCATTCCTGGGAAAAGCTCGGGGAGGTGGGTGCGAATGAGATCCTCAAGGGGAAGGAACGCGTGCCTAGGCCCATCCGTGGCCGCCGGAAGGGCCACAAACCTTGGGAGTACGGCCGGCACCTGCACGACAGCGTGCAATCGTTCCCCGTCGGGACGCCGCAGAAGCACTCCCAGGTTGAGTGACTTGTTCAGGAGAAGTGGAAATGGATGAACCGGATCGATCGCGAGGGGAGTGAGAACCTGAAAAACCTGACCTCGGAATTGCTCCTTGAGCTTCTGCCTTTCCTCGGCTGTCAGTTCCTCCGGTCGGCGAATGACGATTCCCTCTCCCGCGAGCCTGGGCATGATCTCGTCCCAAAGGCAGGATTGCATCACGCGCGACATCCTTGCCGCCATCGCATGGATGGCTTCAAGTTGCTGCACGACAGGCGTGCGGTCGGCACCGCTCCCGAAAACAATATTTCCCTGTTGCTTTTGCTGAAGGCCACCCACGCGAACCATGAAAAATTCATCAAGGTTGGAGTCGGCAATCGCCAGGAACTTCAGGCGTTCGAGCAAAGGCACGGTTGGATCGCAGGCTTCCTCCACAACCCTGTTGTTGAATGCCAGCCAACTCAGTTCCCGGTTCACATAAAGGCGAGGATCATCGAGCTTCCATTCAGGAAAGGAAGTGGAGGCGCGTCTGGCGATGCCATCGGTCTCAACATGGCTGGAGACGCGATTATCCATGAAACGGAACTTCCGGGTCGGTGTTCGTTGCCGGGAGGAAGCAATAAACGAACATAGATTCTATCAAAGGTTGGGGAGACAGTGCCATGCCACCGAAACCGTTTGTCCTGTCACAACTTACATTGGCCGATGTGCGCGCCACGCGTTGGGAAATGGCCGTATTGCCTTTCGGCGCGACCGAACCACACAACCTCCACCTGCCTTATGGAATCGATTGCTATCAAGTCGAGGCGATCGCTGAGGGCGCCTGTTCCAAAGCCTGGGAGCTTGGGGCCAAGGTGCTTCTCCTTCCAGGAATCCCTGTCGGTGTGAACACCAACTACTTCAAGGTTCCGGGGGCGTTGGCCCTTAGTTTCAATCCCACGACATTGATGTCCATCATCCGCGACATCACCGACTCGCTGGCACGGCAGGGAATCGATCGCCTGCTTTTGTTGAATGGCCATGGGGGAAATGAACTCAAGCCCCTCCTGCGGGAACTTCATGCCGATTCCAAGGTTTTCACGGCGGTTTGCGACTGGTTCAAGATGGGCGCTGACTTGGTGAATGAAATCATGGAATCGCCCGGGGAACACGCGGACGAAACGGAAACCAGTCTCGCATTGGCCTTGGTTCCGGAAATGGTTCAAATGGAAAAGGCTGATTTGGGAGCCCTTTCCATCAGCACCGTGGAGGCCATCAACAAGGGATGGTTTTCCATCACCCGGCCATGGCATTTAGCCACCACCAACACGGGGGCCGGAAACCCTTCGAAGGCTTCCGCGCAAAAGGGAAATGAGCTTTTGACCAAGCTAACCGACAGGTTGGCCAAGGCCATCCATGGCATGGCGACGGCGCCGAGGACCGAACGGTTTCCCTACGCCTAAAAAAGTGACAAAGCCCTATTTGCCCGCGGCCCGGGCCAATTCCTCGAAATGACCCTCGGCATCACGGTTTTGGCTTTGCTTGGCCGCTGCCATGCCTTTTTCGGCCAATTCCTTGGCCGGGGCATGGTGCTTGGCGCCCAGAAGGGCTTCCACTCCGGATGCCAGACTCTTCAAGTCGGGCTTGGTTTCATCAAGGATTGATTTGAGTCGGGCAACGGCATCATCATGACGCCCCAATTTCAAAAGTGACTGGGCCATTTTCGCCAAAAATTCCGCGCCACGGCCATCATCGGCCCCGGTCTCACGCCGATAACCCAGTTCCAATGTCTCAAGGGCCGCTTCATGCTGACCTTGCGCCGATTGATGTCGGGCCAAATGGAGGTGGGCAACGGCATGGCGAGGCGCGTCTGGTCTGGTGGCGATAGCCATGGCCCAGCGGAGAACCACGGTTTCATCACCGTTTCTTTGCGCGGCTGAGAAAGCGTTGGCCAGTTCGGCTCCGGGAACGCTTTCAACGGCGGTGCTTGCCAGCGTCTCAGGTGTCCATGATGGCTTGGATGTTGGAGGGGTTTCAGTTGATGCCACAATGGCAGGCTTGGAACCCGATGAGGGAAGACCCAGCTTGGAGCGCAGGCCGTCAAAATCGTAGCCCAACTGGCGCGGGCTTTCCCCCATGTCTTCAATGAATTTGACCTTGGCGAGAAGGTTCGGGCGCGCGGAGTTGTCTAAAGCGGCTTCAGCGGGAGTTTTGCCGCCAAGCGACTTGGCCGGGCGGTTGACCCATGTTTCTTCAAAAAATCGAGTGTATTCCTTCACTTTCCGATTCATTCCGTCGGATTCGTTCTTTTCTCCGCCTGCCTTGAGGGGCACAAGCATGACCTCCCTGCCTGGATCTCTAAATGAGCCCATCGGCCGCAAGGGGGCTTCGTTGGCCTTGAGTTGCATGGCCTCGGCGAATTCAGCGCGAAGCGATTCCATCGCCTGAGCGTCACACCCGTGGACCCTGCATAGCGGACCTTGAATCTCAAGGGTTCCAACCACTCTTTGGTAATCAGCGGCCTCCGAACCAGCCAACGCGATTTTTTTCTCAAGCAGGAGTGCCCTGAATCCGTTTTGCTGTTCCTCCTCATCTTGCCGCATCGGTAGCAGTCGCCCTTCCTGGGCCATCTTGTTGATGAGCGCCTGCAAGGGTTCGACGCGACGGATCACGATGAGGAACTCGTGCTCAAGCAGGTCGGCTTGGGACTCCATCCCATATCCGCATCTGAGGATTTCTCCCAAAAGGCATGCGGATTCCTTTCTTCCATCATCCGTTTCAAGCGCTAGATAGCGTTCCAAATGCTCGAGGGCTTTCGCGTTTTCACCGACCCATGCCATGGCGACGGCGGCATTGTGCGCTGCCGCGCTGTCGGAGGCATCCTGAGCCGCCAAGGCTGTGAACAGCCGGGCCAAGTCACCCAATCGTGAGGAACCATGCTCCCGGGCGAGCTTGTCCCATGCGGCCTTTCGCTTGCTGCCAGGTGGCGGGCTCAACAGGCTTGGTTCCTTCCTCAAGCAGGCTGGAAGCCGACCGCTGTCCCCGAATGCCCCTTCAAAGGCCTCCTTCAGCGAGGCTTCCTGCGGCGCCATCCGCATGGCCATGCGAAGGGCGGCGCGGGCGGCCAGTGGCCTGTTGAGTTGCATCTCGATTTCAAAAAGAAAGGCGTGAATGTCGGCCAGGTGTTCCTTGGCCTCAAGGGCATAACCATCGGCGGCTTTCCTCGCGAGGATTGCGGCTCCCGGAAACTCTCCTTCCTGATGGCGCCAACGGGCCCGCATGAAATGGGCCGGCCCGAATTGGGGAGTGATCGCCAATGCATCGTCGAGAGCTTTTTCGGCGTCGTCCCGCTTTCCGGCGGCATCGAGCATCATCGCCTTGCGGATCAGGATTTCTGGGTGACCGGGATGAGCCGCGGCGGCGGCATCGATGGTGCGGAGTGCGGCTTCCTGCTGCCCGCCGCGAAATTGGGAAAAGGCCCGTTCGATGGCCGGGTAAATGGCTTGGCAGCAGAAACGGAACTTCTTGCCGCTGCCGCAAGGGCAGGAAGCGTACGGATCGACCATGAGGTCCTCACAGGCAACAGCGGCGGAGTAGGGCAGCCGACCCATGACAAGTTGGTGTCGGCGGTGGCAAATCCGCAGGTCTCTGGAACCAAGCATATCGGCCCGGCATTGTCGTGCAAGGAACCGCCCGGGCCGGGCGGGGGGCGTTGTTGACACCCCGGCGTCTACTGATATTGTTGGATGAAGCCGCAGGCGGCAGGGGGCGTATAGCTCAGTTGGCTAGAGCGCAGCTCTGATAAAGCTGAGGTCCTTGGTTCGAATCCAAGTACGCCCAGTCCTTTCGCAGCCTGAAGACTTGGGGATGTAGCTCAGCTGGGAGAGCGCGTGCTTTGCAAGCACGATGTCGGGGGTTCGATCCCCCCCATCTCCATTGCGTGCCACTGTTTGTGTCTTTGCGTGTTTTGTTTCGCCAAAATATTTCTCTAGCTTGCTTTTTCTTGCAAAAACCATGCGCGGGTTTTGGCTCTCCATGCCTGAGCGGTCAGCCAAGCCTGCTTTTGCAGTGACAATGCGATTTCTTGATCAACTGATACCGTTCCGCCACGAGTGATTATCTGGTTTGGAAGACCTACTGGACTAGTTCGATGGACCACGGAATAAAAAACGCAAGTTGTTAAATAGGCACCTGTTTCGTTCGCGTGATTACCATCGGCCTGATGAAGTTCGACATCAGGTCGCGCATGACGAAACGCTTGCCAGGCCTCGCCAACAGGGCAGATCTCGCCGACACCATCATTTCCTTGCACCTGTTTCACGGCATCCGCGCTTACAGATGTCAACCGTTCCTGTGGACACAGGCCGTTGGCACGCTCGAATAGCTGATAAATCATCGGAATGGCTTTGGTTTCCTTGCAGGCGGCGGCAAAGCGCTGGTTGTACTCCAGGTATTCCGAACGAAGCAGACATGGTTCCTGGCTTTGACCTTGCAGCACGACAAAGTCAAACCAGTCGGGGCCAGGCGCCTTGATCAGTTCAAACGCCCGGCCATCCTCCCAATGACCTCGCAGGGTGCGCCCACCCACCACGATTCGTGTCGGTCTGATTTCCGCTTGCCCCCCGGCGTGGGATAAAGCCGTAAGCATGTCAGGAATGTCGATATTGCCATTCACCGTATGGCTGTTGCCTATGAAAAGGATGTTGTAAGGGATTTTTCGGGTTGGCGGTTCGTCCAGCACCCGCTGTCTTCGCCAGCTCAAGCGTTCGATATCATTGGCCGACCTGCGGGCCGCCTGAATCGCCGCCATCGTGAGCAGTGCGATTGCCGAAACGATCCCTATCGCGACGATCAGTTCGAGCAGGCTGAACGAAGCCCTTTGGCCCTTTTCAGGTTTTTCAACCGTCGGCAACCCTGAAACGACGATTTGCACTTTTAGCCGAAACATTTTGCGATTCCGTAGGCCGCCGCCGCCGCCACGGTTCCCACAAGCACGGTTTGCAGCGCGCTTCTGATTGGGTGCGGGGTTGTGAACTTTCCTTTCACATACCCAAACACAAGCAGGGCTCCCAAGGTCACCACCACGGAACCAAGCAACCCGTCGAACACTTTTTCAAAAATGAAATAAGGAGCCAAGGGAACAAGTCCACCGGCGACATACGACCCGGCAATGGTTGCGGCGCTGGCGCCAGCCCTTCCCGGGTCCGGCTTCTCAAGACCAAGTTCGAATCGCATCATGAAGTCGACCCATCGTTTAGGATCAGAGCAAATGGCCTCGACGACCGGCTTCACGGTCGCCTCATCCAATCCATACGCTTGAAACACCTCTTCGATTTCTGCTACTTCCTTTTGGGGAACTTCCAAGATTTCACGCTGCTCTCGTGCCAGTTCCGAGGCGTAGTGCTCGGCGTCCGTCTTCGCGGCCAAATAACCTCCCAACCCCATGGCGATCGCCCCCGCGGCGACTTCGGCCAAACCTGCCGTAACCACCAATCCGGTGGAGTCCACGGCTCCGGAAAGGCCGGCCGCGAGCGCGAATGGAACAGTCAGCCCGTCCGACATGCCTATCACGATGTCCCGAACGGTTTCCGAAGCCGTGAAATGCTTCTCAATATGCGGGGTTTGGGGCACGGGATAAGACTCCATGGTTTCGGAATCGATTAGGCTTAAGCCAAGTTCACCATAAACTGCGTAAATTCAAAACGCTGGTTGAAGCAACCGTGTTCCAAACGTCAATGAATTAGGTCTTCTGGGCAGAACGATTTTGGCCATGGAAGTGTGGCAGGCAAAAAGTGAAAAACCAGCGCGTTCTTGTGCCATGGGATGGGAATCAAGATGAGGCAAGAGTAAACTACGGCTGTTGAATGATTCATGGAAGCCTGTCGCGGAAGGCTGGTTTGTTCATGGGTGAAATGGCTGAAAATCTGAGCAGTAACTCGCTTGTTTATCCGTCGGATAGGCGAATGTGGGTTCAAGTGAAATGGCCGTTTCTGGCCCTTGGCGCGTTTGCTGCCGTCGCTCCAGTCGCCGCTGCTTGGATTTGGTATTGGGCATTTGGATTGCCGGAGATGGGCCCGTCGCCAAGCCAAATTGAGCCATCGGCAAGCGATCCCATCGGTTTTCCCGCCTGGTTAAGATTAGCCCATTTTGTGAACCTGTTTTTCATGGTTCTCCTGATACGCAGTGGATTGTCCATTTTGATGGATCATCCGCGGCTTTATTGGAGCAACCACTGCACCCTTGATTCGGAATGGATCCGCTTCACGCCGATTGTTGTTCCCAAGGATCGGGTATGGACCGCCAAGGACGATAGCCGCTACATCTCTCCCTGGATCGCATTGCCTGGCTTCCGGCACACGGTGGGGATTGCCAGGCACTGGCATTTTCTGAGTGCCTTTTTTTGGTTCCTCAACGGGGCCATCTTCATTGCGCTCCTGTTTTGCACCAACCAGTGGAAAAGGCTGGTCCCCACGGACATTGGCATCTTTTTTGATGCCTGGAAGGTGATGGTTCATTACGCGACCTTCCATATGCCTGTGGAACCGGATGGTTTTTACAAATATAACCCGCTCCAACAACTCTCCTATTTTGGAATCGTGTTCATCGTGGCTCCTGTTTCCATGCTCACGGGGCTGGCCATGTCTCCCGCCATTGATAATTGGCTGCGCTGGTACCCGGCGCTTTTTGGGGGAAGGCAGGCGGCCCGTTCGATTCATTTCCTGGCGATGTGCTCCTACCTCGCGTTCCTGGTGCCCCATGTCGGCATGGTGGTGATCACGGGACTGTCTAGGAACATGAACCACATTGTCATGGGAACCGACGATACCGATCCAACAGGGTTGATGGTTTTCATCGGCGGGTTGGCGGCCATTTTGCTGGCTTGTTATCTGGCCCACTGGGTTTCCTGGAAGAGGCCAAGATGGGTTCAAATGGGATTCAGGCGAATCCTCGGGCCCTTGCAAAGGGCTGTGCTCAACAGGCTTCCCAGCCGGGTGCAATACACCA
>JAGWVO010000707.1 GCA_018970845.1 Planctomycetota bacterium | reverse complement strand
CCTGCCCGGGGTGGGCGCCTCGCTGGGCGTCGACCGCCTGCTGGCGGCCCTGGAGGAGCTCAAGGCGCTGGGCGCGCCCGGCGCGGTGGCGCCGGTGCTGGTGGCGCAGTTCGATCCCGGCCATTTGGGGGCGTGCCTGGGCCTGGCCCGGAGGCTCCATGGCGCCGGCATCGGCGCCGAGGTGTTCCCCGAGGCGAAAAAGATCGGCCAGCAGTTGCAGCACGCCGAGAAGCGCGGGTACAAGGTCGTGGCGCTCGCCGGGCCCGACGAGCGGGCCCGCGGGATCTGGAAGCTCAAGCGCCTGGCCGACCGCCGCGAGGTGGAAAGCCCCGAGGCCGCGGCGGCCGCCGCGGCGGCGGAACTCCTGGCGGGGGGCTGACCACCAATGCTGGCGCACAACCACTACGAGCGCGCCTTCGCCGCCATGCTGCGCGCCAGGGGCGTCACCCATGTGCCCGTCGAGGAGAAAAGGCGGTCGGTGATCGACGGGGAGCCGGTGAAAAGCCTCGATTTCCTCGTGCTGGGCCGCGACGGCCGCTGGTTCGTGGCCGATGTCAAGGGGCGGCGTTTCCCCGGCGGGCCTCCCGGCAGGCCCCGCAGGGTGCCCGAATGCTGGTCGACCTTGGATGATGTCGACGGCCTCGAGCGCTGGGCGCGCCGCTTCGGAGGAAGCTGCGAGGGGTTGCTCGTGTTCCCGTACCTGGTCGATCCCGATGATGCGGGCGTCCCTCCCGCGGGCGATCCGTTCGCCCACGAGGGGAGGCAATACCGTGTGCTGGCGGTGCCGGTGCCGCAGTACCGGGCGCGCATGCGGGTCCGCAGCCCGAAGTGGGGCACGGTGGACCTGCCGGCGCGGGTGTTCCGCGAACTGGCGCGGCCGCTGAGCCACTTCACCGGCGAGGGCGACCCGTGGTCGCTTCCGGCCTAGTTTCCCTTGTGAAAGGTTGTTGCCGATGCACCGGCTGAAGCCCGCCGCGAGGCTGGCGTCGCTTGACGAAAACCCCCGTTCCGCGTTTCCCAAGGCGGCGTCGCTGGGCGCCGGGGCCGTGGAGTTCGACGCCTGGGGGCCGCTCCGCCCGCGCGAACTGGGGACCACGGCTCGGCGCGAGCTGAAGGCGCTCGCCGGAGGATGCCGGCTCGGCTTCGCCGCGGCGCGGGCGCCGCTGCGCCACGGCCTGGTGGAGCCTTCCGGCATGGATCCCCGGCTGGAATACCTCGGCGAGGCGATCGCCCTGGCCGCCGACCTCGGCGCCGGCGTGCTTTCGGTGGAGGCGGGCCAAGTTCCGGAAAAGCCGGAGACGCCCGCGGGCCGCGCCCTTTCCCAGTCGCTGGCGCACTTGGCGCCGCTGGCCGAGCGCCGCGGGGTGGCCGTGGCCCTGGTGACGGGCTTGGAATCGGGGGAGGTGCTGTCGCGGCTGCTCGAGCCGTGGCCGGCGGAGGTGTTCGGGGTGGCGTTCGACCCGGCCAACTGGCTGACGCACGGGTTCGACCCGTCCGCCGAACTC
>JAGWVO010000706.1 GCA_018970845.1 Planctomycetota bacterium | reverse complement strand
TGAAAACAGCACGGCGAACCTCTTGGGCGGAGTGGAACTTCCCGCGGATTCAGCGAGGGAACCCATCCACGGCAAGGCCATGGTCACTCCCGCGCCCTTGAGAAACCTGCGGCGATCCTGTCGGTTGGAAATCATCGGATGGACTCCTTGCGTGCGGAAAACATGGTCGTGTTCATTGGTCGGCCACGGCATCCTTGCCCCGGATTTGCATGAACGGCTGGCTTGTCACGATCTCCTCAAGAAGAGCCCCGAACCTGTAGCCTTCCGATTCCAGCCGTTTCATCATCCGGTCGAGCAACGGTTCATCGGCGATTTGGGTACCCCTTCCCAAGGAATAGCCGAGCAGCTTGCGGCAGAACTGTCGGATGAAGGCGTCGCGCCTGGTCGAGGATAGCATCTTCCGAAGTCCGTCGATGCCGTCGAGTTCTGTGCCGTCCCTCAGCTTCGCCTTGGTGTCGATGGGCCTGCCGGCCAGATCCTTGACCCGCGATCGCCCGATGGCGTCGTAGCCTTCCAGGCTGAAACCGATGGGATCGACACGCTGGTGGCAAACGGCGCAACGGACATCGGCGGAGTGTTTTTCGACCAGTTGTCGCACTGTCAGGTTGGCTGTTCCAGCCTCATCCTCGGGTAATTGTGGAACATTCTTGGGCGGCTTGGGGAGCTTTTCTCCCAGCAGGACTTCCGAGACCCAGTTGCCCCTGAGGATGGGACTGGTGCGCGAGGCTCCAGACTGCTGGGAAAGAGTGGCGGCCAGCGTCAGGATGCCGCCGCGCCCATGCCGCCTGACGCCATCGACGCGCCTCCATGCGGGCCCATTCACCCCGGGTATGCCGTAATGCTTGGCGAGGTCGCCGTTGAGCCAGGTGAAATCGGCATCAACCAGTTCCAGCAGAGACCTGTTTTCCGAAAAGATGTCAGCGAGAAACAGGACGGCTTCTTCACGCATCGCGCCCTTCAGCGCCGGGAAGGTCGGGAAATGCCTGGGGCTTTTCTCGTCGCTTTTCTCGAATCCGTACAGGTGCAACCATTGAAGGCCGAATTCAGCGGCCAGCCGCCTCGCCCGGGGATCGGCCAGCATGCGCCTGGCCTGCGCCGCCAGCACGGCCTTGTCCGCGAGCCCGCCTTCGGCGGCGAGGCGCTTGAGTTCCTCATCCGGCGCGCTCGACCAGAGGAAATAGCTCAGGCGGGTGGCCTGCTCGAGGCCGCTGATTGGCGAGTTGGATGTTCCCTTGGCTGGGCTTTCAAGGCGGTAAAGGAATGACGGCGACGCCAGCACGCGGGAAAGCAATAGCCTGATGGCTTCGTCATGGGGCAATTCGTTCGCCCGAAGATCCCGATAGAGGCCGTTGAGTTTTTCCTTCTCATCCTGGGCCAGGGGCCGGCGCCAGGCGCGGTCGGCAAGGGCAACCACCGCCTCAAGGTGGCGGGGTTCCGCCGCGACCAGTTCCTTGCGGAATTCTTCCGCCCGGCGCCTGATCGGTTCGCGCAAAGGCGTGAAGGCGCT
>JAGWVO010000705.1 GCA_018970845.1 Planctomycetota bacterium | reverse complement strand
AATGAGATCACCAGCGCCGTCGCCAATCCAATAACTGTTGAAATGGCCAAGCCGATCAAAACCAGATCCTTGGGAGGAACATTGGGGAAAAAGATGGGCTGAATCCAGGCGCATGCGGGCTGGAAGGAAAATACGATGAGAAAACCAACCAAGGCCGACAACACCAACCATGTGGACAATAGGCCGAAAATCCGGGCAAGCGGAGGAAGGCGGATGGAATTGTCGGCAAGTGATGCAATCGGATCGGGCAACAGCAGTTCAAAACCAAGAGCCGTGATGGGTAATCCAAAACAGAACCTGTCAGCAATCCTTATAAAAGCCCGGACTGACATGAAAACCGAAAGTATCAGCTGGATTTCCATGTCAGCCAGATCATCAATGAGGACCGTCACCCGGGAATGTTGGACGACGGCTGGGCATCACTCCTCGTCATCCATTTCAGCGAACTCAACAAGCCTTTGGGAACGGACAGGCTGCCTGAGCTTCAACAGTCCGCGGGCCTCGATTTGCCTGATTCTTTCCCGGGTGATGCCATAGGTCCTGGCAACCTCCTCGAGGGTTCGCGGTTGCCCGTCCCTCAAACCGAACCGAAGCTCAATCACTTCACGCTCACGGGGGGTGAGCGACCTCAACACCTCCGCAATTCGATCTCGAAGAAGATGCTGGTCAACGGCCAAACCGGGGTTCGTCGCTGATGGGTCATCCAGGAAATCCTCAAGTGCGCGTTCGCCGTCACCGCCCATGGGTTCATGAAGACTCACGGGATGCCGGGCCACAACACGCAGCGAATGAGTTTCCTCGGCGCTCACGCCAAGGACAGCGGCAATCTCCTCAACAGTTGGCTCGCGCCCTTCCTTGGCGGATAGTTCTCCTCGCACCCTTTCGACGGCGGCAAGCGTGCCGACCTGGTGGCAGGGAACACGAATGGTACGGGCATGGTCGGCCAAGGCCCTGGTAATCCCCTGGCGAATCCACCAAGTCGCATAGGTGCCGAATTTGTAACCAAGTCTGTGCTCGTACTTGTCCACCGCCCTCATCAGTCCGCGGTTACCTTCCTGAATCAGGTCGGAAAACGGCAAGCCGCGGCTGCGATATCTTTTGGCAATTGAAACGACTAGGCGGAGATTGCCTTCGGCAAGGTCCTTGCGCGCCCGCTGGTATTCCCTGCGACGCTTCAAAACAACGACCGTAAGCGGATCAACAAGGGCCGACGGGACTCGAATCTCGAGGACAAGGTCTCGGAGTTCCTTAATGGCCTTGGTCCGCTTTTCCCTGTCAGACAACGATCGGCCCGATAGCTCGCTGAGTGCCTCGAGTTCGCCAATTTTCTTTCCGAGGGATACAAATTCGTCGGACCATTTGTCGAGCAAGTCGATGCGAGGCGAAAGCTCCTCGACAAGCCGGACAGCTTTCTCAAGCTTGAACCAAAGAACGCGAACCAGTCGGCGCCGCTGGGAAATCGTGGTGGCGCGCAAAAGCGTCTGGAAGCCAAGGTCAATGGCGGCCAA
>JAGWVO010000704.1 GCA_018970845.1 Planctomycetota bacterium | reverse complement strand
CGGCACCACCAGCAGCACGGGCGCCACCGGCGCGAGCGCGGGCGCCACGCCACGGCCGCCCAGCGGGCGCACCAGCTCCCCAAACGCCTGCAGCTCCGCGCCCAGCGGCAGCGCAGTGCCGCTCCCGTCGCATAGCCCATCGCCACCCTCCACGTTGACCACCGCCGCGCCCGCCGCCCAGGCAAGGTACGCGTTGCGCCGGTGAAAGGCGCCGGGCAGGCGGTTGACGCCCGAGTACAGCACGCCCCACCACCACGACAGGTCTACGCCCCAGCTCGCGTTGAACTGCGCCGCCGCGCCCCGCCCAAACGCAATCGCCGTGTTGAGGTCGCCGACATCGTCATTCGCCCTCTCCAGCAGCGCCAGCGCCGCGCCCCGTGCCATGTGCGCGTGCGCCTGCTCCGCAAAGCCCACCTGCGCAATGAGCGGCACGCCGGGCATCAGCGCGGCGGCAAGAACCTGCGACCGCTGGAGGTAATTGTCAAACTGTGCCCACGCGTCGGCGTGGGTGGGCGGCGGAACAGCCAGCTGCTCATAGGGAAACCCAACTCCAGAGCTGTCATCCTCGGTGAGCGCCCACCACCTGTTGGGGTATGCGGATCAAGGTGCGGGCGGCGTTAGCTTAGGCTCGGATCGCGGTGTAAAGGGCGGGGCAAACGAACATAAAGGGGCCGGGGCCGCCCGCCGTACCCGCGCGGAAGGCGGGCAGCTCCTCAGTGTATGCACTGGTGAAAAAGGGCGTGGCAGGCGCTGCACGCTCGCCGCGGCTGTCAAACAGTTGCCGCTGCATTGTCTCTAGAGACGCGTGCACGCAGGGGAGCAGGCGGATGCCAGAGGAGGACAGCGCGGCGAGGTCCGCGGGCGTAAAAGTGGCGGGGAAGCCAACTGAGATGCCGTCTGCCCAGCGGGCAGAGCGAAGCCAGCGCACGACGTTCGAGGCGTTTCCCAAATCCTTAGCGCCCACCCAGATCTCAAAGGAGGTAGTGCTAGGAAGAACGCACGCCACCAGAAGAAGGGGAAAGAAGTAGGCGGGGACCGGCATTCAGCCGAAGTCGCTCCGCGCTCCGCTCGGCGCTCCTTTCAACTTGAAGTTTCCAAATCCCCGCTGACCAAGATACAAAAAAAGAGATGTTGTCAGTCTCACGGTGAAACGGTTATCTTGCCTGACGATCCTTCCCTAGATAGTTCTGAAAAATTGATTTTGTCTGAGAATGGCTCAACGTTGGGCCGCCCCGCGCCGTTTTTACCGCGTGCTGTTTTTCGGCACGGACCACGTGTCCCTCGAAACGCTTACGCGCCTTCATGCGTCGCTGCTCCTCGCGGGGCCGCACGCGGGCTTGGTGACTGGCTTGGGCGTAGTGTGCCCCGGACCGCGCCCGCAGGGGCGCGGGCGGACGGTGGCGCCCACGCCCGTGGGCGCCTACGTGACCTCTGCGCCCCCGCCGTTCCTGCCGCTGTTTGAGGTGCCGTACCAGCTGCGCGACTTGTCCGCGTGGGGCGGCCCGCGCGGCGCG
>JAGWVO010000703.1 GCA_018970845.1 Planctomycetota bacterium | reverse complement strand
TAGTCTTGATGCCATGCGACCACTCCTCCATGCCTCGCCGGTTTGCAAAACAACTGGTCGTGCCAAAATCGCACAGGGCCATCAAGGAGCTGTGATGCAGGAACAGTAAAGGCCGGGTTCCAAAGAATGTCATGAAATCCGGGTGAAGTTCTCCACGCTCCCAACGCGTGGAAAAGAACCTTGCAAGGATCCGTCGATTCATTTGAGTTGAACTCATAGAAGAGATTGTTTGAGGGATGGTTGGCTTCCTGGATCACATTGAGTTCTTTAACCAGCAGTTCGACCTGATCGGCATCAAGCAACTTAATTCCGGACAAGTAGCCATATTCGTTAAAAAAGTCGATCTGTTCAGAGGATATCTTGTGCCTCGACAGGTCATGAAAGGCGCTTGAAGGAATCAATTTGCCGACAAGGTCATGTCGATCAGCCAAATCCATTTCAGTCCTCCCGCAGACAATCGCAGAACACGGCCGTCAAACAATCATCTTTGGAAATGTCGCCCCAGTCTATCCCCGGTGCCGAGAAAGATTGGCGCGATTAAACGGCCGGGATTATCGCAGGCCGACTCGAACTTTACTTGGCCAATCATCGAACGGGTTGAAGATTGATTCAGGGATATTTTTGCCCGAAGAGGGAACCGGTCATGGATGGATTCTTACTGCCCAAATTCATGATTGTGAGTTTTATGGCGCTGGGTCAGTCCGAGTCTGTTGCCGAGCCAGAAGTCAATCACCGGCCATCGAGGGAACAGCCGGTTGTCCAAATGCCAACAAAAAGAAGGGCTATGGCGTTCAGCATACCTGGTTTCCAAAGGGGGCAACCGCTGGGCAGTTATGACCCTTGGTGGTACGGGTATAATTTTGGAGACCAAGCCGCCGGATTTTATGGCGGTGGAAATTACACTCGGTACTACGCCTATACTCGCGGATTTCCTAGTTTGGGCGATTTTCCCGGCCCTGTGCCTGGGAGAGTTTGGACGAATGATCCTAAAAGAACCCCGTATTTGCATCAAAGCCCACAATTTACACAGCCGGGCTTCTATCCCGAAGGCGCTGTTCCGCGATCAACAAAGCCTGCCAACAAGCAGGTTTCAGGAGAGCGATCAATCGAAGAAAACGAGACCAACCTTCCAGTGAACCCCAAGCTAACAGCGAGAATTTCAATCGTTGTGCCAGAACAGGCAACAATCAAAATCGAAGGAATTGAGACAAGACAAACCGGTGTGTTACGGGAATTTATTTCACCACAGCTCGTGGAGGATGTGGATTACGTTTATCACCTCCGGGCCGAATGGTTGAATGAAAATGGGCAGGCTACAGAGAGGGATTCAAGAGTTGTGATCAGGGCAGGATGTCACAAGAAAGTGTTGTTCTCTGTCAAATCGGAAGATGTTTTGGTTGAAAGCGTGAAATAGCAATACTGTTTGGACATATATTTCATAATTTCGTCACGGTTTTACCATGAAAGATGAATGCATTTCTTTTTTTAAATATATACAAGATGTAATTGTCCAT
>JAGWVO010000702.1 GCA_018970845.1 Planctomycetota bacterium | reverse complement strand
AACGGCTTGAGATTGGCGGCGCGTGTCACAGTATCCCCGCAGTTAGAAGGGCCGCACGTTTGGCAGCCCGATCCCGCCCACAAACGGCGGCATCTCGGGCACCTCGGGGACGGGCGGCGGGTAGTCGCGAAGGTCGGCGTAGGCGTCGGGGAGCGGGCCGACCGGCTGGTGGGCGAGCACGCGGCGGGTTCGCCAGGCGATGACGGCGGCGAGCTGGACGAGGAGCTGGCGCCGCGGCGCGCCTTCCGGGGCTGTGTCGCGTACCGGCAGCGGCTCGTCCATCTTGGCCTCGTGCGGATCTTCCGAGGTGGCGCGCAGGACTCGCTGGCGGGTGACGCCCAGCATGGCGGCAGCCGCTTGGATCGTGATCCACGTCTCGGCGGGGTTGATCGGCGTCATGGGGTCAGTCCGTAGGTATGGCACAACACCCCCCACGCATCCTCGGCGCTGGTGACGACGGCCACGCGCCACCCCTCGTCGTCTAGGGCGTGGTGCCACCACCGCTGGGCGTCGGTCAGGCGGCCCTTGCCGCTGGGGCTCTTGAACTCCAGCGCCAGCCCGCGATAGGGCGTGTTGATCTCGGGGGCCTTGAAGCATACCCAGTCCGGCGCCCCGGCGCTCACGCCCTCGCCTTTCAGGATGGCCGCCTCGACGGCGCCGCGGCGCCCGCCGTTGGGGATGGCGCAGGCGGGCCAGTCGCGGGTCCGGGGGTCCAGCCGGAACCGCTGCACAAACAGGCGCTGCTCCTGGCTTTCAAGATGTCGGGGCATCGAGGTAGGGGCTTTCGGCGACGGGGTGGCCGACGATGCGGTTGACGGCGGCGAGGAGGATGTCGGCCAGCCGCTCGGCGGTGGCGGGCTGCATCTGGACGGGGCGGCCCTTCCCGCGCCGGGCTTCGCGGGCGTCCTGCGCCAACCAACTCGCGGCCCGGATCATGTGGACGCAGTCGGGGTCGGTCACGCGTCTGCAACCTCAGGTTGGATGTCTTTATAGGCAGGTGCCATGTACGGCAAAAACCGCGGCACAATAAAGAGATCCGTCAGATAATTCGATAATCCACCACAGGTCCGAGCAATGGCATCGAGAATATACTGACGCTGAGCGTACACGACAGGGACAAAGCGCCAGTCAGCCTGCGCGCAGGAATAAACACACAGAAAGCTTTCGCCGTTTTGCAGACGCACTGATTCCAGCCGCATCATCGCAAAAATATCGACGGCCTGATTGTGTTCATGCGCGAGGCGTTCGGCAATTTCGTGGTGTTTTTGTTTTATGAGAACATAAAGATCCCGGCGATCTTGTAATTCCTTCTGAATCCGAATCACTTCATCTCGATTATTCACGCGCCCCCCTCCCGGATGCGCTGGAGCAGGGCGGGAATGGTCACCTGGCGGATGACGGCCAGCTCCTGCTCGGGGGTCTGGTGGCGACGGCGGGCGTACCACCGCTCGCGCTCCTGCATGGCGCGCAGCACCTCGGTCAGGTCTTGGACGTGATCGGTCAGGGCGGCGAGCCGGGCG
>JAGWVO010000701.1 GCA_018970845.1 Planctomycetota bacterium | reverse complement strand
TTTGTGGGGGCGCCCCAGGGGCGAAATCCACAGGATTCCCCCGGGCGCTGCCATCTGAGGCCTCGCCCTTGCGCGATCCTAGCTAGCCCCTCGCGGTGCATCACACCTTTGTGTTCCCAGCGAGAGCGGCTCAGCGTAAAAATGTCGGCTACAACGCCCGCAGACTCATCCCTCGGCCTCCCCCCCCCCGCCCCCGCGGCGGCGGCGGCGGCCACGGGCAAGGAGGCCGGCACCAAACGCGCCAACGTCGACGCGGTCTTCTTTCGCTACGACGTCGCCGGCAAATTCTTCAACTCCCTCAGCCCGGACGACTTTTTCGGCTCCGTGGGCGACGTCTACAAGCCCCTGCCGCCAAAGCCGACGGAGGGCGAGGAGGAGGAGGGCTGCGAGAACCCGATGGCGGCGTGGCTGAGCGCCAACGCCGAGCAGATTGCGGCGGTGAACGTCATCATCGATATCCTAAAGGGCCTGAAGATCTCGCTCGAGCAGTTCAGGGGGGCGCGGCTGCAGGGCGAGCCGGCGGACTCCGAAGGCAAGCTCCCCGTCGTCCAGGAGCGCTGGGCCATCAACATCTACAACGCGCTCGTGGCCATCGTCAACAAGAGGCGCAAGAAGGACGGCGCGCACCCGCCCACGGCGGTGGCAGCCTCCCCCACGCCCAAGTCGGGCAGCGCGTCTCCCGCGCCCGCGGGGGCGGGCGCGTCGCCGCCCGCGGCGGGGAGCAGCGGGCAGATGGTGCCCTACGTGCCCCCCCTCCCCCCCGCGCCCTACGCCCCCTACGCGGCATCGGCGGGCTGGACGTCCGGCGGCGCGCCCTTCGCGCCCATCCCGAGCGCATACGGTGCGCGCAGCGGCGGCGGCGAAGCGGGCGAGGGCGCCACCAGCAGCCACGCGCCGCCAAAGCAGCTGGACTTCACGAAGCTGCCGGCGCCCTCGCCGTGGCGCCTCGGGGCCGCCGCGCGCGCCTCCGGTTTCGACGGCCTGCTGGGCCTGGCCGAGCCGTTCGCCCCGCCGCCCGGCGGCATCACCCTCTACACCTTCGCGCACCCCAACGGCAACCCGCTGCGCTTGGCGCTCGCGATGACGGTGCGCGACAACTCGCTCCTGAGCCAGCTCATCACGCCGCAAGCGGGCGGCGGGTGGAAGATCACGCCCATCACCCAGGCATCGCTGCAGTTGCTCGGGCAGATGGACCTGTACGCCGCCACGGGCTTCGTCACCAAGGCCGCGACCCTGGCGGAGAGCGCCATCGCGCAGCAGTTTGGCGCGAACCCGCTGGCCTACGCGGGCCAGCTCCGCCAGCTGGCCGCCTTCCGCGCGGCCATGCCGGTGATCATCCAGTGCGCGGACATCGGCGGCACCAACATCGGGCTCCTGATGTACCGGCTCATGGCGGACATGCTCGCCCACAACACGTTCGCGGCCGTCGCGCCGGGCAGCGACGCGGTGGGCGTCATGCACATCCTCGTGAAGGCGCACGCGGAGCACGCCATCCCCGCCGCCGCGGCGCCGCACGCGGC
>JAGWVO010000122.1 GCA_018970845.1 Planctomycetota bacterium | reverse complement strand
GATCCGGGGTTTTGCGCGGGCAACGCCTTCATGACGCGGTGAACCGCGATCACCTCCCACGAGGCGGCTTGCGGACCGAACCACTCGGCCATCTGCCGGGCCACCGCCGGCAGCAACCGAGTGTCGTCGTCCCTGGCCCGTTCCCCCACGACATTCGCCGAGACGATGTGCCGGCCCGGGGGCGCGTAACCCGCCGCCACATGGCTGGGAACCGCCAGGTGATTGACCGGCCCGCTCCCCTCGCCATTGAGCGCCAATATCGGCAGCGACAGGGGCGCCTTCTCCACCGTGAACGCCACCTGGGTGACGGGCAGCCACTGCCGTTCCGGCAACCCGGTGAGCGAGGGATTCTCGCACGCCACGACCACGGCCCCGGCATCGAGCCAGCGCCCGCTTGCCAGCCGGACGCCCCCCGCCTCGACGGAACCGACAGGCGAATCCAGCCAAATCGACTGCCGGGGCAGGCTCATCGCCAACTGCGAGGAGATCTGTCCCATTCCCCCCTCGGGCAGGCAGACCGGGCCCAGCGCCATCATGCGGAAGACGAAATCGAACACCCGCCTCGAGGTATCCAAGTCGGGTTCGAGGAAGATTCCCGCAAAAAGGGGGCGGAAAAATCCGGAGATGAAGCCGTCCGAGAAGCCGGCCCTCCGGAGCATTTCCCGGGTTTTCATGTCGGGCCGGGAAAGCAGCCGGTCGAGCCTTTCCGCCGAGACGCCCAGGCGCAGCCAGCCCACCCGTAGCCTGTCCATCAATCCGCCGGGGCCGCCGAACAGCGACGCCAGCGAGGCGACCGGCCGGCGCCACGGGTCGGCGAAGAGTCGCCAGCGGCCGCCGTGCCGCAGCAGGGCGCCCGGATAGAAAGGGCGCAAGCGGAGGCTGCCGTAATGCAGCGCGGCGTTCGCCTCGGGGTAGGCCGCCTGCAGCACCTGGAAGCCGCGGTCGATCCGGTGGCCCCGCACGGTGTCGGTGGCGACGAGGCCCCCCGGGCGATCGGCGGCCTCGAGCACGATGACGCGCTTGCCCGAGCGCCGGAGGATCCGGGCGCAATTGAGCCCGGCGAGCCCGGCGCCGACGACAATGACGGGTGGCATGGCGGCACCGGGGGTCAGTCGCTGCGGTCGCGCAGTTGCAGGGCCCTCGAGCCGAGCCGCGTCAGGAACCGCGTCTTTTGGGCCACGGAAAGCTCGCTGATGTAGCGCTTGCGGGTGGCGTCGAGCCAGCGAACCGGGCGGTCGGTGTACTCGGCCATCACGCGCACCAAAAGTGGGCCATGGCCGCCCAAGGCGGCATCCACCGCCGCGTGCAGGTTGTCGGCGGGCCCGATCTCCATGTACCCCACGCCATATCCCCGGGCCAGGGCCTCGTAGTCGAGGCGGGCCAGGCGGGTCGCCGTGGTGCGGTCGTACGCCTTCTGCTGGAGCGCCTGCATGTAGTGGTAGGCGTGGTCGTCGATGATGAAGAACGCCACGGGCAGGTTTTCGCGCGCGGCGGTGGAGATTTCCTGCCCGGCCATCAGGAAGCAGCCGTCTCCCGTGAGCGTGAAGACCTGCCGTCCGGGGTTCACCCGCGCCGCCCCGATCGCCGCGGGGATCGACCATCCCATTCCCTGGTTGTCGGTGGGGTTGAAGTAGGTGCGGGGCTGGCGCGCATGGACGGCCTCGGCGGCCCAGTGCTCGGAGATGGTGACATCCACGAACATGAGCGAGTCGCAGGCCCTTCGCTCGCGCAACGCCAGGACGAGGTCCATGGGATCGATCCCGGACGACTTTCGGCGGGCGTGCCGGGTTTGGAACTCCTTCTCCTGCTGGTGCCGCCACTTGGCGATGTCGTTGTGCAGATGCGCGTTGAATGGCCTGGCCAGGCGGCCTTCCTCGGCCAAGAGGCGATCGAGGAACAGCCCGGCATCGGCATTCACGCCGGCGGCCACCTTCACCACCTGGCCGATGTTGTCGGCGCTGCTGTCGACCTGGATCACGCACTTGTGCTCGGGAATGGAGTAGAAGCCCGTGGACACCTCGCTGTAGCGCGCGCTGATGGCCAGCACGATGTCGAGCTTGGCGAAGGCTTTCTCGGCCACGGCGCTCGCCGCGGCGCCGTATCCCCACCCGACCGAAAGCGGATGGAACGAGTCGATGGCTCCCTTGCCTGAAACCGTGGTGGCGACGGGGGCCTGGAGCATCTCGGCGGCGCGGGCGACCAAGGGAGCGTGGTCGAGGCATCCCTGGCCCACGAACAGGCCCACGCGGCACCTGCGGTCCGACAGGCAGGCCGCGGCGCGGTCGAAGCCCTCCTGGTCCCACGCCAGGGCGCGGGGCAGCGGGCCGGGTTCGTCGTAGCGGTGCGAGTCGACCAGTTGGGTGTACGGGATCATCACGCCCACGGGGCCGGGTTCCCCATCCATCGCCAGGCGGAACGCCTCGCGAACCACCGCCGGAATCCGGCCGGCGTCGGGGCAGTGGAGCACCTTCTTGGTGACCCCCTCCAGCACAAGGTGGGCGGGAATCTCATGCACCTGGAAGGGACGGTATTTTTCCCCCCGGGCCACATCGCCCACCAGCGCCACCATGGGCACGCTGTCGAGCAGGGCCTCTCCCAGGCCGGTCGCCGCGTTGGTGACGCCCGGCCCGGGAACCACGGCCAAGACCCCCGGCCTGCCGGTGCTGCGGGCGTAGCCGTCGGCCATGCAGGCGGCGCCGTACTCATGAGTGCTGAGCAGGTAGGGAAGTCCCGCCTGCTTCATCGCGTCCCAGAACTCGTTTTCCTGGGCGCCCGGTATGCCGTACACGCATCCGGTTCCCTCGGTGATGAGGGTTTCCACCAGGGCCCTGGCGCCGGACATCTTGCCCCGGATGCTTCCGTCGGGCCTTGGCTTGCCCAAGGCTTGGCCCTGCATGGCGGGCAGGGTCGCGGCGGCGCCGAGAACCTGGATCGCCGTCCGTCGATTCGGAACCATCCTGGACATGAGGGACTCCATCCCTGAGCGTTCCACCCCACTCCCACATCGGAAGCGGGGCCCGACTTCGCCATGCGGGGCGCCAACGGGTGGTGCGATTGGCGGCTGTCGGGTTGGGAGATGCGGGTCGTGACGGTCGCGCGGGCCAGGGCGGCCATTTCATCAGGTTTGCAAAATGTGTGGCTTGCCGGAAAGAACCTGGTCGTCGGGAGATTCCGGCTTGGTATGTTGTCTGGACAATCCAGCGGAATCGCGGGCGGCCCTCCGATGGCGGACAGTGGAAATCCCGGCCAAAGCTCATTCAACCCCGAGACCCGCAGGGTCGGAATCACCCGGCATGGTGGCGAGGCAAGTTTGCCGGGTGAAGATCCCGCGCAAACCCGGCCGCGCGAAGCGGGCGCCGGATTCAACGAGTCGGTCCTTCAGGGCGGGCGGATCGGTTCGTTCGAGGTGCTCAGGTTGTTGGGGGCCGGATCCAACGGCAGCGTGTTCCTGGCCCGCGAGGACGGGACCGGCCGGGAAGTGGCTCTCAAGGTGCTGCGCGCCGGACGCGAGGACGGCACCGGTGAAGCTGAGGGCCTCGAGGCCGAGGCCAAGGTGCAGGCCAACCTGAAGGCCGGCGGATTCGTCCGGTTGCTGTCCGTCGGCAAATCGCCCCGGGGCCCATGGCTGGCGATGGAGTACTGCGCCGGTGGCACCCTGGCCGGTTGGGTGGCCCGCCGCGCGCTGGCCCCGAGGCAGGCCGCGGGAATCGTGCTGGAATTGGCCCGGTCGATGGGCCAGGCCCATGCCGAGGGAATGGTTCACCGCGACCTCAAGCCCGGCAATATCCTGCTGAGAAGGGAACGGCTCCCGGGCGACTGCCCGGGCCACGACGATCTCCGGATCGGCGACCTCGGCTTGGCCAGGATCATGGGCGACGGTCCGCTGGAGCTTTCCGCCGAGCTAGTCGGCACGCCCCTGTACATGGCGCCCGAGCAGGCGGAGCGCGGAGGCCAGGTGGGCCCCGCCGCCGATGTCCACGCGCTGGGCGTGATCCTTTATGAACTGATCACCGGCCGCGTCCCCTTCCAGGGGGCCGCCGTGGCCGAGGTGGTGGCCCAGTTGATCAGGGACGAGCCTGTCTCTCCCCGCCTGCTGGTGCCTTCCTGCCCGCGCGACCTGGAGCAGGTTTGCCTCAAGTGCCTGTCGAAGGAATCATCCGGCAGGTATCGCGACGGGCTGGCGCTGGCCGCCGACCTCGAGGCTTTCCTCGAAGGCCGCCCGGTTTCGGCGCGCCCCCCCGGCGCCCTGGAAAACGCCATCAAGTGGGTGAGGCGAAAACCGGCGGCGGCCACGGCCTGGGCCATGGGCCTGCTGCTGGCGATTTCGCTTGTCGCCGGGTCACTGACCGTGGCCCGAATGACCGTGCTGGCCGACCGGAGGCAGGAGGAGGAGCGCGTCGGCGGACTGTTGCGCGCGTTGCTTTCCGCCAGCGCCGATGGCGCCGCCGACATCCTGGCCGCCCTGAGGGGCGGGGGCGAAACGGCGCGCCGGATGGCCCGCGACTGGCTTGCCGATCCGGGCATCGATGTTCGGGGGCGGGGGGCCTTGGCCCTGTTCCTGTATCCGGAGAACGCCACCGCTGAAATCCTGCTCGGGATCGCCAAAAGCGGTGAACCGGGCCTGCTTTCCATCATGGCGGGCGCCTTCGCGAGCCACCCGCCCGAACAGGAGGTCGTGAAGTCGTTCTGGGGAGCCATCCGCGATTCCGAAGGAACCGGCCCGGTGCTCGGCGTCGCCTCCATGCTGGCCACGCTCGACCCGACGAATGCGGCGTGGGAATCGCTCGACTCCCGCGTGGCCAATGAGTTATTGGCGGAAACTCCCGCCCGAGCCCGCGTCTTCGCCTCGCTGCTGGCCCCCCGCGCCGGGCCCCTTCTCGATGTCGTCGGCGGCATGGCCGCCAAGCCCGATGTCTCGCCGGTCGAGCAGGCCGCGGCATACCAGGTGATCGCGGCCTTGGTCGGGGACGACCCCGAGCGCGTGGTCGACAGGATCATGCGCTCGCGCGCGCCGCTGCCCGGGCCGCTCATTCCCGCGCTGAAAACGGACAGGGAACGCGCGCTGGCCGCCATCGGCCGCTGGCGCGCCACGCCGCTGGAACCGGCGCGCGAGGCGGCCCTTCACGCCATGGCCATCGCCTTGGGAGACGCCGAATCGCTGCGCGCGCTCGCCTATCGCCCCGATCCCACGGTGAGGACGGAACTGATCAGGCTGCTGCATACCGCCGTTCCCGACCCGGCAGAACTGGCCGCATGGCTTTCGCACGGGGATCCCGGCGTGGTCTCGGGGATCGCCCTGGCCCTTGGCGACTACGATGCCGGCACGCTGACCCGCCGGCTTGGCAAGTCGCTGGGACGGTTTCTCGAGGCTTTCCGGTCGCATCCCGATCCAGGAGTTCACGGAGCCTTGGAATGGCTTTTGCGCCGCCGGTTCGGGCGGGGCCGCGAGGTTGACGAGGCCCTGGTCGGCCATGCCGCCCCCGGCGCCGCCGGGGGGCGCGGATGGCGGGCGGGGCCGGGCACGGCGTCATGGCTGGAGGTGCGCGGCCCCGTCAAGCTCGACGGATCGGCGCTGGTGTTGCCCGCCAAAACCGATGTGATCATCGCCAACGGTGCCATGCCCCGGGCCGCCGAGGTGGTGATTCCCAGGTCGTTCGCCATCGCCACCAAGCTGGTGACCCGCAGGGAATACCGGTTGTTCCGCTCCGAATTGCCGCCGGGCAACGACGATCTCCACCCCGACGCGCCCGTTCGGGGCGTGAGCCTGTCCGACGCCTTCGCCTACTGCCGGTGGCTTTCGGCGCGCGAGGGGATCGCTGAGGACCAGATGGCCGTGCCCGACGGTTCCCTGGGGCTGTTGGCCATGCCCAAGGGATTCCTTTCCCGGCCGGGCTACCGCCTGCCGACCGATTGGGAATGCGAGTACGCCTGGCGCGCCGGCACCACCTCCCGCTGGCACTGGGGAACCGACGGGCTCATGCTCGACCGGTACGGCGCCTACCCCGGAGGAATCTCGGTGGCGCCCGAGGCGGTGGCTTTGGCCAGGCCGAACGCCTTCGGGATGTTCGACATGGCGGGGGCCAACACCTGGCAATGGTCGCTCACCTGCGGCGGGACCAGGCTGGTGGACCCGCGAAAAACCATCGTCGACGACGAGCCATGGCAGTTTTCCGGCCAGGCGGCGGGCTACACCCCGACCGACCGCCTGCTCATGCGCGGAACTTCCCTGCTGTCCATGCCGGAACTGTCGGCCTCCTCGTACCGGGGACTGCTGTCGCCGATGGGCCAGAACGAGGTGATGCGCGCCGTGTTCGGCATACGCCTGGCGAGGACGCTTCCCGAAGGCGGCGCGCTCAAGGCGCCTTGAGCCAGCGCGAGCGCAGGTCCCGCCGCGAACCGGCAGGCGGTTCACCGGGAACCACGCGCTTCATCCATGTGGCGTCGGTGAAGCCGTCCTTGTCGAGTTGGGCCAGCCAATCCCACGCCTCGTTGTCGAGCCCGGCCTTGAGGGCGGCCTCGATGACGGCAAGCGACGCCTGCCTTTGGCCGGACTCGCGCGCCGCCCTGGCCAGGGCGGCCAACCTGCCCGCCGCCTCGGTGTCCCCCTTCGATCCCGCGAGCAACCGTGCGCACTCGCTTGCCGCCTGGGTGAGTCCGGAGCGGACGGCGGGATCGGCATCCTTGGACGCCGCCAGTCCGCGGGCCGCCTGCCCCGCCGCGCGCGTGGCCGCCGCCAGCGCCTCGCGCCTCTTGTTGCGTTCCTCGCGCCAGGCCGATTCGAGCAGTTCCGCCTTGGCCATCTCGAGGGCCCCCGCCGCGGCGGAAGGGAAGTCGGCGAGCCGGTCGCGCCTCAGCTCGAGCGCCCGGGCCAACAGCGCGTGGGCATCGTCGAAGCGGCCCTTCGCCTTCTCGGCCTGCGCCAGGGCCGCGAGGTTGGCCGCCAGCCGGGATCCGGGATCGGACAAATTGTCGGAAGGGTCGGTTTCCTTCTTCGAGCGGATCACCTCGAGCGACTCGAGCCAGAAGGCCCGGGCCATCTCGAGCGAGTCGGCGCGCGCCAGGCGAAAGCCGATCTCGTTGAGTTCCTCGACGAGGCGCCTGACGAACTCGGGGCGCGCCGCCTTCGCGCCGGCGAGTTTCCTGAGCTCGCCGAGCGCCTTCTCATAGGTCGGCAGCGCCGCGCTGATCCCGTCCCGCTCGTCAAGGAGGTCGCCCAGGTGGGTGCCCGTCGTCGCCATGAGATAGGATATGTCGGTTGAATCCTCATGGCGCCTGGCCTCGGCGAGCGCCTCGAGAGCCTTGCGGTCGAGTTCCATGGCCTTGGAGGGCGAGCCGGCCAACTGGGCGTTGACCGCGGCGTTGGAGAGCCCGCGGGCGAGTTCCACGCGCCGGGCCGGTTCCCCCGGGAACCGTTCCACCAGCCCCGTCAGCAGCGCGATGGCCTCCGCCGAGAGCGGTTCGGCGGTTTCCGGCTGCTTCTGCTGGATGCGGAGCGCCGAGAGGTTCAGGAGCGTCTTGGCGAGCTCCTGGCGGTAGTCGGAGGCCTCGGGATGGGCCTTCATGAGGGAACGCAGCCTTTTCTCGGATTCGTTGTAGCTTTTTTCGGCCCGGTCGAGCCTCCGCGCCGTCTGGAACAGCAGGCCGCGGTCGTTGAGGGCGCCGGCGAGCTGGCGGTCGTATTCGGGAACCCAGGGGACGCGCCGGGTGAGGTCCTCCCTGACTGAAAGGGCCCTGTCGAGGGTGGTTTCGGCGAGCGACGAATCACCCTGGGCCAGGTGGAAATTCGCGAGGCTCACGAGGAGCGCCGCCTGCTGCTGCCGGTATTCCGGCGTGGAGGGGAAGTCGGCGACGAGGTTCTCGAGGGTGTCGGAGGCCCGGGCCATGTCGGCGGCCGCGCGGGGCGGCGCCTCGTCGCGGAGGAGGTCGGCCCTGGCCACGAGCGCCGCCGACAGCAAAACCCTCGCCTCGGGCAGCTTGGCCGACTTCTCAAGCAGCTTTTCGGCCCGTCCCACGGCCTGGTCGAGCCAGGCCGCCGCCGACTTGCGGTCTCCCGCCTCGCCAGCCAGCCGGGCCCGGGAGACCAGCGCGTTGCCCAGCCTCAGGGCTGTTCGGGCGGCGGCCGAGGCCTCGCTGTCCTCGGCGCGGGCCGAAAGCTCCCCGATCGCCGAATCCAGCATCGCGGCGGCGGCCTCGGGCTTGCCGTCGGCCCGCTCGAGTTCGGCGGCGTCGAGCTTGAGCTGGGACACCTCGGCCTTCACCTTGTCCGGATGGCGCTTGGCCAGGTCCATCGCCGCGGCCAGAACCGAGCGAGCCTCCGCCAGCGCCCGCCTCTCCACCAGGAGTTCGCCAAGGGCCTGCCGCGTCTCGATGGCCTCGTCGATCCAGCGGCCGGGCAAGTCGTCCCGCTCCGCCGATTGCAGGCGCGACAGTGAGGTTCGCAGGTGGTTTTCGGCCTCCCGCTTGTCGCCCATGAGCGATGAGACACCGGCCAGGTGCCTCAGGATCGAGGCCTGCTGCAGCGCCACGGCGGGGTCGTCTCCGCCATCGGCTTCCTGGAAGCGCCTGTAGAACTGGGCCGCCTCATTGAGCAGTTCGCGGCGCAGCAACTCGAGCCTGGGCTCATGGGCCAGCCGGGCCCCACCGATGCGGTCGAGCAGCGAGTCGACGGCCCGGCAGGCTTGCTGGAAGTTCCCCTGCGCCAGTTCGCGGCGCTGCTCGGCCAGTTGCCTTTGCTGTTCGGCGCGTTCGCGGAGCGCCTTTTGCGTTTCCGCCTCGCGTTCCTGCCGGTCGGCATCCTCGCGGGCCATCCGGGCCTTCTCCGCCTCGAACGCCGCCACCATGTAACCCGAACCGGCCGCAAACAAGGCGAAGAGGGCGCCCGAGGCCACCAGCGCCGCCTGGGCCGGCTTGCGCCTCGCCCACTTCGCCAGCCGCTCGGTCCAGTGCGTCGGCCTGGCGAGGATCGGCTCGCCACGCAGGTAGCGCTCGAGGTCTTCCGCCAGCAGGTCGGCCGTCGCGTACCGCCTCGCCGGGTTCTTCTCGAGGCATTTCAGGCAGATCGTGGCCAGGTCGAGCGGCACGGTGTCGAGCACGACGCGGGGGGAGGGCGGGTCGCGGCTGATCACCTGCTGGATCGTGTCCATCACCGTCGTGCCGCGGAACGGCGGAGAACCGGTGAGCATGTCGTAAAGGATGCCGCCGATGGCGTGGATGTCGGCCGCCGGGCCCACCTCCCTGTTGCGGCCCATCGCCTGCTCGGGCGCCATGTAGGAGGGCGTTCCCATGATGGCGCCGTCGCGGGTGCGTCCCGAGTCGTCGTCCACCTTCTTGGCCAGGCCGAAGTCGCTCACCTTGGCCACGCAGTCGCCAAGCGGAACCCGCGTCGGGTCGGCGCCCTCGGGAAGCGACAGCAGGATGTTCGCGGGCTTCAGGTCGCGGTGGACGATGCCGCGGCGGTGGGCGAAGGCCATGCCGCGCGCCACCTGAACCGTCAGCCTGGCCGCCTCGCGAGGATTTTGAGGCTTGTCGCCGATGCGGCCGTCCAGGGTTCCGCCCGAAACGAATTCCAGCGAGAAATAAGG